>DATLGP010000167.1:0-7154 GCA_035540395.1 Actinomycetota bacterium | reverse complement strand
GGCAATCCCCCCGGCGTGGAACGATGTTTGGATCTGCCCCTACCCCAACGGGCACATCCAGGCGATCGGTTACGACGTTGCCGGACGTAAGCAGTACCTGTACCACCCCCACTGGCGGACCATGCGGGACCAGCTGAAGTTCCAGCACATGATCGAGTTCGCCCACTGCCTGCCCGACCTCAGGCGCCAGACCATGCAGAGCCTGATGACGCCCGACATGAGCCGGGAAAGGGTGCTCGCGGCCGCTACCCGGATGCTGGACCGGGGGCTGTTTCGGATGGGAAGCGAGCAATACGCAGCGAAGAACTCCACCTACGGAATCGCGACGATCCGCAAAAGCCATGTCCGGCTGGGCCCGGACCACCAGATCACCTTCGACTTCGTGGCGAAACACAACAAGCGCCAAATCCATACCATCGTCGATCCCGACATCTACGACGTGGTGGCCACGCTCAAGCGGCGGCGGGGCGGCAGCCGGGAGTTGCTGGCCTACAAGCAGGGGGGCCGGTGGGTGGACGTCCGGTCCACCGACATCAACGAGTTCATCGGCCAGGTGACCGGAGGTGACTTCACCGCCAAGGACTTTCGGACCTGGGCGGCGACCGTGATGGCCGGCGTCTCGCTTGCCGGCAAGCTGGATGCCCAGGGTCCGACGGCCAAGAAGCGGGCGGTGGCGGCAGCGGTGCGGGAGGTGGCCGAGTACCTGGGCAACACGCCGGCGGTCTGCCGCTCTGCCTACATCTATCCGAGGGTCATCGACGAGTACCTGGCGGGGGTGACGATAGCTCCGGTTCTGGAGACCCTGGATGCATCCAAGATGGGGGAGTGGGAGTTCCGGGAAGCGGTTGACGCCGCAGTGCTCTCCCTTATAGAGGGAGAGCAGACGCGACGTAAGGTTGCTTAGCCCCCGGTCAGTTGCTGCAGATCAGTGACCAACCGCCCGTTTCGGAGTCCCGAAGCGGATCGGGTAGGCCCTTGATATACAGGCTTCGCAGAAACTCGATAAGAGTTCGTTCGGCATCCTGGAGGAGCCTGTTGTCCTGCTCCGGCTCGATCAACGGCCATTCGCTGAACATGCTTCACCCTCCCCGACTATAGGTTCATCACAAAATAGACTGCCGGACCGCCGGTGACCAGCCTGCAAACGCCCTATTTTTCGGGAAGAAAACCGGAAATGTTCACCCTCCGGGCTAGCGCCCGGTCGCGTCCAGCCGGCGAGGCCACAGGCGCCGGGCCTTGACCACGTTCACCTCCGCGGCCAGCAGGGTCAGGTTCGAGCCGACGAAGATCCAGGCCATGAGTCCGAGGACGATGGCGAAGAACCCGTACAGGTAGGTGGCCCGGGGCAGAAGAGTGCGGATCACGTAGCCGCCCCCAACCTGCATCATGGCCCAGCCCAGCGCACCGAACAGGGCACCGGGAACCACCTGGCGGATGGTCGGGCGGGCGGTGGTCAGGAAGCGGAAGGCTACCAGGAACATCCCGAAGTTGAGCGCCACCGAGGTGGCCAGGCCGGCCGCTCGCAGGCTGAGCGGGATGAGCCCGCCGCCGGTGCTGCCGATACCCGCAATCAAGGTGGCAGAGACGACGCCGGTGCCGAGCAGAGCCAGAAAGGCCAGGCCCTGGAGCCGGGAGACCATGACATTCGGCCGGTGGCGGTGGGGCACGTCCCAGATCTCGTTCATCCCATGCTGCAGCGCGCGGATCACGGAGGTCCCCGCGATCAGCGTGCCGGCGATCCCCAGAGCCAGCGCCCACCCGCTGCCCCGGATCTCGGTGACGCTCAGGTTGATCTGGTCTCCGATCACCGGGATCTGCGAAGCGAGCACCGAAGACAGGATCCTCTCCCGGAACTCCGAGTCGTTTCCGAGAAGGAAGCCCAGGACGCTGACCAGCACGAGCAGCAGGGGAAACAGCGAGAAGAAAGCGTAATAGGCCACCAGCGTGGCCAGATAACCGGCCTGGTCGGCACGAAACTTCTTCACGACGGCCAGCGCAAACGCCAGGGCGTCGTGCCGGCGCTGGTAGGCGTCGAACCGGCGTCTGGTGGTCCTTATGCTCAGCACCTGGGAACCTTTTCTTTTTGTCGGGCGTTTTCCCGCCGCCGGTGTGGGGTATCTGGAAGGCATGCTACCTATTCGTATGGGCGTTCTGGAGATGCCGCGCGCAAACTGCCGAGTTCATGGTGCAAGGCAGCCCGAGCGTCTCTCCCAATGCCTGATGTGTGGTTCCCTCATCTGGTCCCGTCCCTCCGACGGCGAGCCGGAGTGCAGGTGCTCCATCGCGTGCGTCATGCGCGATGTCGCCAAGGAACCGCAAATGGCCGACTCAGCCGCCTAAGCCGCTTCACCGTCCTACGCTCCGGGCGCAGGTCCGGAGTCCAGACGCGCCTCGTGTCGACGCCGCTGCGGCGCCCCCCGGGCGTGTTTTGGGGGAACGGGAGGCCAGCACCCCCAAAAGAGGGGGAAAACACCCTTGGAAAGCGGTTGCAGTTACGGTTATCTGGGCGTTGTAAAGGTACAAGACTTTTCTTGTACCCGACACAGCACTGGAGACGCCCACGATGAGCAGGCACCACACCCAAATCCGCAAGGAGATTTCAACCAGGATCGACAAGGATCAATCCGGCACCGGATGCAACCCCGCGACACCGCTTGCCACCTCGCTTCACGACTTCTACCGCAAGTTCGGTCTGTGCGAATGTGCCGGTGACGCCAAGCGCACCTGAGTCTCAACGCAACATAACCCCGCCAAAGGCCTGAAGAGGACCGGGCGGGGTTTTTCTTTGCCCTCGTCTCGCGGACTTTGCCCTATTAGTTCTTTAACACTGTGCAAAGTATAGAAAATGGGCTTAGAGTGATCGGGTGAGCGAGAGGAGGTCGTAGATGCCGGTCGGAGACGATCAGTCGGTAAAGGCCGCAAAGGCTTTGGCCCTTCCCACGCGGTCGGCGATCCTGGGGCATCTCTTGCGCGCCGGATCGCTCACGGCCAAGGAGGTGGCCGACGAGTTCTCGCTCCACGCCAACGTCGCCCGGGCCCACCTGGATCTGTTGGTGGAAGCAGGGTTCCTGGCCACCGGAATACGCCGCAAGGGCAAGGGCCGGCCGTCCAAGGTGTACTTCACCTGGGAGGGGGAAATGGGGGCTCTCGAGGATTGGGAGGTGTCCCCGCCCGCCGAGGAAGGCGGCCGGACCGAGGCAATCGTTCCCGAGCTGATCCCCGCAGTCGAGGAGGCCGCCACCCGCACCGGCGCCGCTCCCAACCCCTACCGGCTCATCGCGCAGATCTTCGTCCGGCTGGCTGGCAAGATCAACAGCGAGGAGGTGTACGCCCTGGCCGAGCAGGTCGCCCGGGACGAAGGCCGCAAGCTCATGCTGGGCTACCGGGCGGGAGGCCTGGACTTCGCCGCCGCAGTCGGGGCCCTGGTGCAGGAGCTGAGACGGTTCTCGCCCTTGACCGACGTCGTGCGCCTCGAGCACGACTATGCCGAGATCGAAACACCGGACTGCCCGTTTCGGGATATCGCCCTGGAGCATTCGGACCTGGTGATCCTGATCGACCCGGCCCTGAAGGAGGGGGCGATGGCGGCGCTCGGTCATCCCAGCGAGGTTGAAACCGAATCGTCGGTAGCAAGGGGTGACCCGGTCTGCAGGGAGATCATCCGACGGAAATCCACCAATGGAACAAGTGTTGAGAAAGGGAGGGATTAATGGCCGATTACGTAAAGGACGTTCTCGTCGAAACCGACGAGGTCGCCGGTTGGGGCGGCAGCAAGGAAGGGGTGGTGCTCGTCGAGGTCGACGAGGACACCAGCCTGTACCAGAAAGGGCACATCCCGGGGGCCATCTCGTGGGACTGGTCGTCGGACCTCCACGACCTGCCGCGCCGTGAGTTCATCGATTCCGACGGCGTACAGAAGCTTCTGGCCCGCTCCGGCGTCAACGACGGCGACACGGTTGTCCTGTACGCGGGCAACAACAACTGGTTCGCGGCATACGCCTACTGGGTGCTCAAGTACCGCGGCTTTGACAACGTGAAGATCCTGAACGGCGGCCGCAAAAAGTGGGAGCTGGAGGGACGCGAGCTCCAGGCGGAGCCCAACACGCCGACCCCGGCAACCAACCCGCCGAAGGTTGCCGGCACCCGCGAGGATCTGCGGGCGCTGCGCGACGACGTCATCGGAGCCGTCAAGGACAAGGGAGCCTTTGTTGACGTCCGCTCACCGGAGGAGTTCCGGGGCGAGCTGCTGGCGCCACCGCACCTTCCCCAGGAGCAGGCGCAGGTGCCGGGTCACATCCCCGGCGCGGCCAACATCACCTGGGCGAAAGCCGCCCGCGACGATGGCACGTTCAAGTCGGCCGACGAGCTGATCGAGCTGTACCAGAACGAGGGCATCACCAAGGACCTTCCTGAGGTCATTGCCTACTGCCGGATCGGCGAGCGCTCGTCGCATTCCTGGTTCGTTCTCCGGGAGCTGCTGGGGTTCGAAAACGTCAAGAACTACGACGGCAGCTGGACCGAGTACGGGTCCCTGGTGGGGGTGCCGGTAGAGAAGGGCTAAAAGTCGACCGAAGCTGTAATTCATCAAAAGCGCGGGCCTTTCGGGCCCGCGCTTTTGAGTAAACCAGGAGTAAACTGAGAGCAGCCCCGGTGAAGGAGAGTTCGGTGCCAGCCAATGGCCCACGCAACGTTTTTGTCTACCTTCTGAACTTCCTCACCCTCTACCTGAGCGCCCTGGGGGCGTCGATGCTGATCTGGGGCCTGGCCGACCACTGGTTTCGGGATCCGCTGGACGAGTACGTGACAACCGGCCCGATTAGATCGGGCATTGCGATGCTGGTGGTGGCATTCCCCCTGTTTCTCTACCTGAACCGCCACATCCGCCGGGGCATCGACCGGGGCGAGCTGGCCGAACGATCGACGGTCAAGAGGGTGCTCACCTACCTGACGCTGTTCCTGATTGCGATCACCGTCATCATCGACCTCATCTCGGTGATCTACACCTTCCTGGGCGGCGATCTCACCGCCAGGTTCGCCGTCCGGGGACTGGGCATTCTGCTGATTGCCGGTTTCGTCTTCCTGTACTACCTGGGTGACCTGAGGGAGCCGAAAGAGGATGGGCCTCCCCCGCCGTCGCCAGGTTCCCGGGTGGCCGCCGAGCCGCCGTCTGCGAACGCTGGCGGCTCAGCCGAACCCGAGACCGCCGGGTAGGTGGGCGTGCTGGGATTGCTGGTGCCACTCATCCTGCTGCTCATCGTCGGGGGCATCGTTGCCCTGGTGGTAGTGGCGGTCAATCGCGGCCGCCAGCGGGGGGCCGAGGCCGGATTGACCGTGTCGCCCAAGGCGGTGTTCCTCTACCTGCTGGCGGCCGCCACGCTGTACATCTCGGCCTCGGTGTCCTGGTGCTGATCTGGGGACTGGCGGAATACTGGTTTCCCGACCCGTATGCCGGTTTCGACCACGGTCCGGACGGCGGCGCAGTGCGAGCCGGAGTGTCGATGGCGATAGTGGCGTTTCCGATCTTCATCTACCTCAGCCTGCTGGTCCGGCGAAAGGTAAAGAGCGGCGAGATAGAGGCGAGGGCCACGTTTCGCACCGGCTTTTTATATTTCAACCTGTTCGTTATCGCCGTAACGGTTCTGGTCACCCTGATGGTCACCGTCAATGCCTTCCTGAACGGCGACCTGACTCCCCGCTTCCTGGTCCGGGCCGGAGGGGTGCTGACGATTGTCGGCCTGGTGTATCTGTACTACCGGAGCGAGCTCGAGGCCGTCCCCGGTCCGAGCCAAGCCCCCAAGCTGGAGGTCTGAAGTGAAGAATCGAGCCGTTGTAGGGACGCTGGCCGCTGTGGTAGTCGCCGGGCTGGTGGTGGCCGGGCTGTTCGCCGTCGGGTCCCCTGCGACCGCCCGCAAGTTCAAGGCCGACCAGGAACGGCGTAACCGCTTGAGCCAGCTGCATTTCGTTCTGGCCTCCCACGTCAGAAGCGAGGGCACCCTGCCCGGGTCGCTCGAGGACGTCCAGGAGGAGTTGCTACGCCGGTCCGGCTTTGGCTTCGACGCCCGCCGGGACCCGGAGACGGGCGAGCTCTTCGAGTATCGCAGAGAGGGCGACCGCCGGTACGAGGTCTGTGCGGTGTTCCATATGTCGTCCGACGACCGGCGGTCCCGCGACTTCGGACCCTTCCCCGGGGACGTGACGCACGAGCCGGGCCGCAACTGCTACAACCGAACGCTGACCGACCAGGACGTCGATGGAGCTCCCGACTTTTTTGACGGCCGGCAGTTCCCCGAACGGATCGTGCCCGACAGGCAGGAGCCCTCTCCCTCGCCTTCTCCCTCTCCCTCGCCTTCGCCGGCCGACGAAACCGCCGAGTCCCCGCAGGCGTCGCCCGAAGCCGCCGAGACCCCGGCGGAGGTATGAGCATGTTGCCCTACCTAGCGGAGGGGCTCCGCCTGTTCCAGGACGGGCAGTACTTCTTGTCGCACGAGACCCTGGAGGAACACTGGGCCGAAGCGCCCGAGCAGGACCGCAACTTCTACCAGGGACTGATCCACCTGGCCGTCGGATTTCTGCACTACGACAAGGGCAACGCCAAGGGGGCGAGACTCCAGTTCAACAAGGCGTCCAAGCGATTGGCGGACTACCCGGACGAGTACCAACAGGTAGATCTGAAGGAGGTCCGCAGGTTTCTTGATGAGGCGCCGGATGCCCTTGAAGGCGGCGACCCCCTCGTTCCCCCTAAACTGGTGAAACCGGTCCGCTAATCCACGGATCCCGGGCGCTTAGCTCAGCGGGAGAGCACTGCCCTTACAAGGCAGGGGTCACTGGTTCGATCCCAGTAGCGCCCACGATGAAATTCGGCGCGGTGTTCATGGGGTACCTCCCACTGACGTGGACCTGATGGGGGGAGTGGAACCGATCAGCCGGGGTTGGCGGAGCCGCTGCGCGCGACCAGCAGGCACAGCACGGCCAAGATCAGGGTGAACGGCCCCCACCCGAAGCGCTCCCAGGCACTCGGGGAAGCGAAGTTCATGAGCGCACCGACGGCCAGCACGCCGACCAGGATCCATGTGCCCCAGGTGGTCAAGCTCGCCGGCAAGGGCGAGACCGCGAACCCCGCGCGTCCGAGGACGATCAGCGCCGCGAACACCCAG
>DATLGP010000166.1:0-8103 GCA_035540395.1 Actinomycetota bacterium | reverse complement strand
GGGCGGGCTGGGCGAGGAGCTCAACCGAATGGCAGATTCGCTCGAACAGCGCATTGCCGAGCTGGAGGAACGCAAGGCTGCCGAAGAGGAACTACGTCAACAAAGCCTTCTTTCCGAGACCCTGTACGACGTGGGAAGGGTACTTACCGCCCAGTTGGACCTCAAGGAGGTCGTGCAGGCGGTCACCGACATTGCGACAGACCTGACCGGCGCCCAGTTCGGCGCCTTCTTCTACAACCTGGTGGACGACGAGGGCGAGTCCTACACGCTTTACTCACTGGCCGGGGTTTCTCCCGAGGCGTTCGCCCAGTTTCCGATGCCCCGAAACACCGACATCTTCGGTCCGACCTTCCGGGGGGAGGGCACGGTGCGTTCCGACGACAT
Source organism: Actinomycetota bacterium (assembly GCA_035540395.1). GTDB lineage: Bacteria > Actinomycetota > CADDZG01 > JAHWKV01 > JAHWKV01 > JAJCYE01. Next base: position 7,719 of record DATLGP010000166.1, on the reverse strand, counting down.
CACCAAGCATGCTTCGTATGGTCGAAACGACCCCTACTCCGGTATGCCCGAAGGTCACCTGCCGGTCTGCAGCTACCTCGCAGTACCCGTCGTCTCCCGGCACGGGGAGGTGCTCGGCGGACTGTTCTTCGGTCATGAGCGGGCCGGCTTGTTCACCGAACGGCACGAGCACCTGGCGGAGGGGATCGCCGCCCAGGCTGCCATAGCCATCGAGAACGCCAGGCTCTATGCAGCTCAGCGAAGTGCCTCCGAGATGTTGCAGCGCAGTCTTCTTCCCGGCAGGCTTCCCCGACTCCCCGGTCTGCAAGCGGCGGCGCGTTACCTGCCTGCGGTTCCCGGTGTGGAGGTGGGAGGCGACTGGTACGACGTGATCCAGCTGCCGGACGGCACGGTGGCCGTGGTGGTGGGCGACGTCGTGGGGCGCGGTATCGTAGCCGCCGGCACCATGGGCCAGCTGTGCCACGCCGTGCGCGCCTACGCGCTGGAGGATGCGACCCCCGGCGAGGTGCTGGCGAGGCTCAATCGCTTCCTCGTCCATGTCGGCGAGGACGAACAAATTGCCACGGTCGTGTACGCAGTTGTAAATCCGGCCGAGCAGACCCTATGCATTGCCAGCGCCGGGCACCCTCCACCGCTGCGCCTGGACTCCGATGGTTCCGCATCGTTCATCGAGCTGGAGAGCGGCCCCCCGGTCGGAGCCCTGCCGGACATGGTCTACAAGGAGGAGGTGGTCAGCATGGCCTCGGCGAGGCGTCTGATCCTGTACACCGACGGGCTGGTGGAGGATCGGCGGATGCCTTTAACCGAGGGTTTGGAGAAGTTGAGAACCGCCACGATGGAGGGCCCTAAGGACATCGAGGAGTTCTGCGACTACGTCTTGCGACGCCTGGCGCAGGGCCGGGACGTGCAGGACGACATCGCGGTTCTGGCGATAGGACCGGAACCCGAAGGGTAGTGCTAAGCGCCTGCTAGGAGGCCGCTTCCGCGATCAGCTCGGATGCCTCGCGGGTGGAGAGGTGATCAGGGGCGATCTTGCCCGCCACCGCCTCGACCGCCCGCTCCAGCCGGGTGGCGCCCTTTTCTTCGCCGAGGTGGCGCAGCATCATTGCGGCGGAGAGTATGGCGCCCACCGGGTTGGCAAGTCCGGTCCCGGCGATATCGGGGGCGGATCCGTGGACCGGCTCGAACATCGAGACACGCCCAGGGTGCATGTTTGCGCTGCCGACGAATCCGATGCCGCCTACCAGACCAGCCGCCAGGTCGCTGAGGATGTCGCCGAACAGGTTATCCGTGACCACCACCCGGAACCGCTTGGGCTGGGTGACCATCAATAGAGCGGCGGCGTCGATGTGCTGGTAGTTGGTCTCGACCGCAGGGAAGTCGGCGCCGATCTCCTTCATTGCCCGCAGATAAAGGCTTCCGGCCCGCTCCAGGACGTTGGTCTTGTGGACCAGAGTCAGCGGCTGCCTCCGGCTCGCCGCAAGCTCAAATCCGTAGCGGACGATGCGGCTGACCGCCGGCCAGGTGTTCAGGGATACCTCGGTAGCCTGTTCCGACTGGCCGCCGGCGCCGCTGACCTCTCCCCGTCCGCAGTACAGGCCTTCGGTGTTCTCCCGGACAATCACAACATCCAGCTGGTCGGCGTTGTTCAGCACGCTTGTGACGCCGCCCAACAGCCGGGACGGCCGCAGGTTCACGTACAGGTCCAGCTCCCGGCGCAGCCGTAGGAGCAGGCCCTTTTCGAGGATGCCCGGCGGAACCCGCGGGTCGCCGACCGCTCCCAGGAGCACCGCCTCGTGCTCGCTCAGCCGCTGAAGGTCGTCGTCGGCCAGAACCTCGCCCGATTTCAGGTACCGGTTGGCTCCCAGGTCGTAGTTGGTGACCTCGAGGGCGAAGCCCTCGGCATCCGCGACCGCGTCGAGGGCCATGAGGGCGCCTTCGATGACCTCAGGACCGATACCGTCGCCGGGAATGACTGCAAGGCTATGGTTCTTCATCGTTTTCCGATCGCTAGGACGTAGCTAGAAGGACGGGGCGTCGAGCGCAGCCCGTCGGGTGCTCGCATTGGTGGCACGGTTGACCGCGTTCAGGAAAGCTCGGGCCGAGCCCTCCACCACGTCGGTCGACACGCCTCTGCCGGAGTAGACCACCCCGTCCACGTCAACCTGCACCGATATCTCTCCCAGTGCGTCCGTTCCGGAGGTGGCAGCGCCGACCTTGAACGAAACAAGCTTGGCGTTGATCCCCAGCGCCCGCTGAATGGCCCCGCACGTAGCGTCGATCATGCCGTCGCCTTCGGCCGACTCCTCGAAGGTCTGCTCGCCGGAGCGAATCCGAACCTTCGCCGTGGGGTGGACGTGGGTGCCGCCCCGCACCTGCAGGTCTTCGAGCACGTAGTTGTCCTGGGCGGTGCTGATCTCGTCTGTCACGATGGCCATCAGGTCGGCCTCGGTCATCTCGATCTTGCGGTCGACCAGATCCCGGAAGCGGCTCCAGGCACGGTTGAGGTCTTCTCCGCCGAGCTCGTACCCCATGTCGGCCAGGGTCTTGGCAAAGGCATGCCTTCCCGAGTGCTTGCCCAGCACGATGCGGTTGGAATCCCAGCCCACCGAGGTGGCGTCCATGATCTCGTAGGTGGTCCGGTCCATCAGCACTCCGTGCTGGTGGATTCCCGCCTCGTGGGCAAACGCGTTGGCCCCCACGATCGCCTTGTTGGGCGGGACCTGGTAGCCGGTCAGCGCCGATACCAGCCGGGAGGTGCGGACTATTTGTTTGGTGTCCGCTCCCGTCGTGACCCCCTCGCCGGAGGGCGTGGGGAAGGACGCCCCGCGGGTCTGGATGGCCATGATGACCTCCTCCACCGAGCAGTTGCCCGCCCGCTCGCCGATGGCGTTCATCGCGCCTTCAACCTGACGGGCTCCTGCCTGTACGCCGGCCAGGGCGTTGGCCACTGCCAGGCCGAGATCCTGGTGGGTATGGGTCGACCAGATCACGTCACCAGATCCCTCGACGTTTTCTATCAGGTAGCGAAACAGGTCGGCGTACTCGTTGGGCAGAGCGTAGCCCACGGTATCGGGCACGTTGCAGGTGGTGGCTCCCGCCTTGATGGCTGCGCTGAACATCTTCACCAGAAAGTCGGGATCGCTGCGGGTTGCGTCCTCGGCCGAGAACTCGACATCCGGCGTGTAGCTGCGGGCCCGCTCCACGCCGGCGATTGCCTGCGCATACACCTCGTCCGGCGTCTTGTGCAGCTTCTTTTCCATGTGAATCGAAGAGGTGGCGATAAAGACGTGGATCCGGGCCCTCTGGGCGTCCTTGATCGACTCCCAGGCCCGGTCGATATCGTTGAACTGCATGCGGGCCAGGCCGCAGATGACCGGGCCCTTCACCCCCTGGGCCACTGCGCGAACGGCCTCGAACTCCGATTGGGAGTTGATCGGGAAGCCGGCCTCGATGATGTCGACGCCCAGGGCCGCCAGCTGGTGGGCTATCTCCACCTTTTCCTTGGCGGACAGGTTGATCCCGGGCGATTGCTCGCCGTCGCGCAGCGTGGTGTCGAAGATACGTACCTGCTCTGGCATTGTAAGAACTCCTTGTCTTCCGTTTCGGTCGCTTTGGATGTCTCTCAGGCTCCGGGTCGCACCTTCACAGCAGCGACCCGAGCCCTCAAAGCGCGAGTAGGAGCACAGTCGGGGGGGTGCCCCCCGACGACCCCCCAAAGACTTCCCAGGAGTCAGCGCATGGGGGAATGCCCCCCGACGACCCCCCAAAGACCTCGCAGGAGTCAGCGCACACGGATAGTCAGTCCTTCCTCAGCCACGGCATCATGGAGCGCAGCTCCTTGCCGACGGCCTCGATTTTGTGGGCCGCGGCCTCGTCACGCATCTTCTGGAAGTTGGGAGCGCCGGAATCTGCCTCCGCCACCCACTCCTTGGCGAAGTTGCCGCTTTGGATGTCTACCAGGATCTTGTCCATCGCTTCCCTGGTCTGGTCGGTGACCACCCGCTGCCCGCGGGTCAGGTCGCCGTACTCTGCGGTGTCGGATATCGAGTGCCGCATCTTCGCCAGCCCGCCCTCGTAGATCAGATCGACGATCAGCTTCACCTCGTGCAGACACTCGAAGTACGCCACTTCGGGCTGGTAGCCCGCGTCGACCAGGGTCTCGAACCCGGTCTGGATCAGGCGGGTAAGGCCGCCGCAGAGCACGGCCTGCTCTCCGAACAGGTCGGTCTCGGTCTCTTCCCGGAAGGTGGTTTCGATCAGGCCGGCCCGGGCGGATCCGATCCCGTAGGCGTAAGCCAGTGCGTAGTCGTGGGCTTTGCCGGAGGCGTCCTGCTCAACTGCCACCAGCGCCGGCGTGCCTATGCCCTCGGTGAAGGTCCGGCGCACCAGGTGCCCTGGACCCTTGGGGGCGACCATGAACACGTCGATCCCGGCCGGCGGGGTGATCCGCTTGAAGTGGATGTTGAAGCCGTGGGCGAAGACCAGCGCGTCCCCGTCGTTGAGGTGGGGAGCGATCGAGTCGTCGTATACCGTCTTGGCGTGCTGGTCGGGGACCAGCATCATGATGACATCGGCTTCGGCGGCCGCTTTTGAGGTCTCCAGAACCTTCAGGCCTGAGGATTCGGCTTCTGCCCAGGAGCTGGAGCCGTCCCTCAACCCAACCCGGACGTCGAAGCCCGAATCCTTGAGGTTCAGGGCGTGCGCATGGCCCTGGGAGCCGAATCCGATGATCGCGATGGGTCGCGACCTCAAGACATCGGGATCGGCGTCCTTTTCGTAGTACTTCGTGGCCATGCAAAAGCCTCCTAGATTGTTGTTTGTTAGCCCGCCACCCGCAGCTGGCGGTCCTTGATCGATTTGGAACCCCGGCTGAGTGCCACCCGGCCGGACTTGACTAGCTCGATTATCCCGTAGACGGCTATCAGGTCCTCGAAGGAATGGATCTTCTCCGGAGAGCCGGTCACCTCAACCGTCATGGCGTCGGTGCCTACGTCGATGACCTTGCCCCGGAATATTTCGGTCAGCTCGATGATCCGGGCCCGTACTTCGGCCACGGCTCTGACCTTGATCAACATCAGCTCACGCTCCACCGAGGAGTCCGGCTCCAGCTCGATGACCTTCAGCACGTTGATCAGCTTGTAGAGCTGCTTGGTCACGTGCTCCAGAGGCCGCTCGGGCAGGTCGACGACGATGGTCATCCGGCTGACGTTGGCGCTCTCGGTGGTTCCGACCGCCAGGGAATGGATGTTGAAGCCGCGGCGGGCGAAGAGGCCGGAAACCCGGGAGAGGACGCCCGGCTTGTTCTCGACGAGGACGGCAATCGTGTGCTTCACAGGCCCCTCCCTTCGGGAGCGGCGAGTCGCAGCGGCACCAAAGGCGCCGATTCGCTTAGCGCAATCATCAGTCGATCACCATCTCTTCGTCCTGTGAGTACAAATGGTCGCCCTTCTCGTGCTCCACCTTGTCCGCCTCGAACTCGGGCCCCAGGATGATGTCGTCGTTGGAGCTGCCTGCCGCCACCATCGGGTAGCACATCTCCCGGGGGTCGCAGCGGAAGTCGATGACCACCGGACGGTCGTTGACCCCCCGGGCCTTCTCGATGGCGGTGTCGACATCTTCCATCGACTCCACCCGTAGTCCGATGCAGCCGTACGCCTCCGCGAGCTTGACGTAGTCGGGGATGTCCCAGCCGAATTCCACCTCGGAGTAGCGCTCGTCGTAGAAAAGCTCCTGCCACTGGCGGACCATGCCCAGGTAGGCATTGTTGATGATGGCGATCTTCACCGGAATCCGCTCTACCGCCATCGTCGCCAGCTCCTGGCAGGTCATCTGGAAGCAGCCGTCACCGTCGATGCACCACACCTCGTCTTCCGGCATGGCGACCTTGGCCCCCATCGCAGCGGGGACGCCGAAGCCCATGGCGCCCGATCCGCCGGAGTTGATCCAGGTCCGGGGCCGGCGGAAGGGAATGAACTGCGAGCCCCACATCTGGTGCTGGCCGACGCCGGCGCAATAGATTGCGTTGCCGTCGGTAAGGGCGGCCAGCCGCTCCACCACGTACTGCGGCTTCAGCGGCCCATTCCCGGTCTGGGTGTACTTGTAGGGGTACTTTGCCTTCCATTCGTTGACGGTGTCCCGCCACTGCGAGAAGTCGGGCTGAGGATCCTTGGGCCGCCGGGACTCGATGGTCTTGATCAGCTCGATCAAAACCGCCTTGGCATCTCCGACTATCGGCACATCGGCCTTGCGATTCTTGCCGATCTCAGCCGGGTCGATGTCGGCGTGGATGACCTTGGCCTCGGGGGCGAACGACGACAGCTTGCCGGTCACCCGGTCGTCGAAGCGCGGGCCGATGCCGATCAGCAGATCGCTGCGCTGCAGTGCGGTGACTGCGGTGTAGTTGCCGTGCATACCCGGCATGCCCAGGCACAGCGGGTGGCTGTCGGGCATGACGCCGCGTGCCATCAACGTGGTGACAACCGGGATGCCGGTCATCTCGGCAAGCTGAACCAGCTCTTTTGAAGCCCCGGCCTTGATGATCCCGCCGCCGGCGTAGAGCACAGGGCGCTCGGACTGGGAGATCAGCTTGGCCGCCTCAACCACCTGACGGTGGTTAGGTTTGGAGGTCGGCTGGTAGCCCGGCAGTTCGATCGGACCGGCCGGCTTGTACTCGAACTTCGCCTGCAGCACGTCCTTGGGGATGTCGACCAGCACAGGACCCGGGCGGCCGGTGCCGGCGATATGGAACGCTTCGGCAATGGTCTGGGCGATGTCTTCCGGCTCCATCACCAAGAAGGTGTGCTTGGTGACCGGGGCGGCGATACCGGTGATGTCGGACTCCTGGAATGCGTCGTAGCCCATGGCCGGACGAGGTACCTGACCGGTGATGGCGACCACCGGAATGGAGTCCATGAACGAGGAGGCGAGGCCGGTAATCAGGTTGGTGGCGCCGGGGCCTGAGGTGGCCATGCAGACGCCCACCTTGCCGGAGGCTTGAGCATAGCCGTCGGCCGCGTGGGCGGCACCCTGCTCGTGACGGCACAGAATGTGCTTGACCGTTGAGTCGATCAGTGGATCGTAGGCGGGGAGGATAGCCCCGCCGGGTATGCCGAATATGTGCTCGACCCCAACTGCTTCGAGCGCAAGGAAAAGGGCCTTTGCCCCGGTGACCTCGCTCATAGTTCTAGTCCTCTCCTTATCGCACTTTTCAGCAGTGGGTGCAGGCGGAACGGGATGATTCAAAAGGGTGAGTCGACTCGTCGGCCCGAGATAGGGGGAGTCTGCAGTGTCCGGGAAACAAAAAACCTCTCAGCCTGAGAGGTTTCGTAGCGCTCGCCGGAAACTGCAGGCGCGCGCTACCGCGATACGAGGAGAAGGCCCAGCTGCCCCTGAGGGCTCCTTTCCGATCCGCCGCGCGTCACTGTCAGACTCCTGTTCGTTGCCTTGCGTCAAGTGTGCCGCAGGGGTAAGGGGGTGTCAAGCCAAGCGGGGCTCCTCCCGTGGATGGCCGTTAGACTGCGGGACATGCCGCTCAACTACGTAAAATCGAAAGCTTTCGCCCCTCCGGGCGGCTGCAGATGATCGCGGGTCCGGTTTCGTGACGGCGGTTGAAATCCCCTGGGCGGCGGTGGCCCCCGCCCTGCTCCTGGCGGTCGCATTCGTCGGTTACTGCCTTTACGACCTGTCGCGCAGCCGGGTGAAGTACCTTCCCAAGTG
>DATLGP010000165.1:0-3861 GCA_035540395.1 Actinomycetota bacterium | reverse complement strand
GCGCCTGCAACGCGTGTGAGCATGAGCTCTACTCGCTGTGCGAGAACTCCAACCCCAACGTAGGACTGGCCGAGAAGCTGTTGGGCTACCCGACGGCCGGGGTCTTCGGTTACTCGCACCTGACCGGCGGCTTTGCCGGTGGCCAGGCGCAATACGCCCGGGTACCCTTCGCCGACGTCGGACCGATGAAGATCGAAAACGACGACCTCTCCGACGACATGGTCCTTTTCCTGTCGGACATCCTTCCCACCGGTTACATGGCGGCGGAGATGTGTGACATCAAGCCGGGGCACGTGGTGGCGGTCTGGGGAGCCGGCCCGGTGGGCCAGTTCGCCGCCGCCAGCGCCTTCCTCCTCGGGGCTGAACGGGTGATCGTCATCGACCGGTTTCCCTACCGGCTGAGGATCGTCGCCGAACACACCGGGGCGGAGACGATCAACTACGAGCAGATCACCAACGTCCGGGATGCGCTTAAACAGATGACCGGGGGCCGCGGGCCCGACTCGTGCATCGACGCGGTGGGGTTGGAAGCCCACCACCACTCGCTACCCGTCTACGCCTACGACAAGGCCAAGCAGATGAGCCGCACCGAAAGCGACCGGCCGTACGCTCTCAGGCAGGCGATCCTCGCCTGCCGCAGCGGGGGCATCGTCTCGGTGGTCGGTGTCTACGGCGGGTTTATCGACAAGTTTCCGATGGGGGCCGTGATGAACCGGGCTCTCACCATCAAGGCCGGCCAGTGCCACGTTCACAAGTACATGCGCCCGCTGCTCGAGCGGATCGAGAAGGGCGAGCTGGACCCCAGCTTCATCATCACCCACCGCATGTCGCTGAACGAGACGCCCCAGGGCTACGACCTGTTCAAACAGAAGCAGGACGAGTGCCTGAAGGTGGTGCTCTCAGCCAACTGAAGGCCGGCTCGACGGGTTAGCGGCGCCGGCCGGCGCCTCCCTGGAACGACCGCATGATCTGGTTGGAGTAGTCCACACCCCAGTTGGCCCACACCGGCGGCGAGGCGACGCTTCCGCCGGGAGGGACCGGCTGGGACGCTGCGGGGGCCGGTCCGGCAGGCGCCGGCGCAGTGGGAAGCTGCTGGAGGCCGATCGAGCTGCTGACCAGGCTCGCGGCCAGGCCGCTGACATTGTCGACAATCGACCGGCTGACGCTCAGTGCCTGGCTTGCCGAGGTCTCGGCCATCCGGGCCGCTTGCCCCGCAGAGTGCACGGACGCCAGCGCCTCGGGGGTCATCGCCGGGCTGGCGCCGGAAGCCTTGTGCGCCAGTTCGGCGGCCTGGGCGGCGAAAACCACTCCGTTTCGGCCGATGGCCGAAGCCTGGTCGGAGCAGGACTTCACGTTGGTGCCGATCGTTTTGGCCTGGGCAACCATCGCCTGTGCCTGGGCCGGGCTGGTGGCTCCGAGGATGCCCTCCACCAGAGCGGAGACCTGGGCCATCGACTCCTCCATACACCGGGCTGAGGTCGCGGCGGCCTCCTGGGCGGCCCGTTGCGCCTGCTCTGCTGCTGCGATTGCCTGCTCGGCGGAAGCCAGGGCAGCTTGCTGGGCCGCCGGGTCGCCCTCGGTTACCTTGACCTGGCCGGGGGCCTCAGGCTCTGAAACCTGTATGCCCGGAACCGCGGGAGCCGGACCCGGCACCTGGATCCCCACGGTCCTGGCCGCGCTCGATACCGCCGACTGGATGCGCTCGGGCAGAACGCCCGCCGCCGCCAGTCCACCGGTGGTGGAAACCAGGAACAGGGCGGCGACCACCGCCCACACCGCAGTCGAGCCGGACAGCTGTATAAACCCGAGCCGCCGCATGCCCGCCAGGAAGTTTTTGAAGGGGTCCAGCACCGAGAGGGGTCCCGAGGCGTCTGCCGGCTTGGATCCGGTTGCCGTCCGCCCGGCGTTGGCCTGGCGGATGGCCTGGAGATGCTTGGCTTCGGTGGCGGAGGAAATCGGGCTCACATAGGTGGAGTTCAGCCGGCGCGTGATGCTGGCCACCTCGTTGGCCTCCGGCCCCGAGGCGCCGGCCTTGCCCGAGATCACCTTGTCGAAATCTTCGTCGCTGATGTTCAAGTCATCTCACCCATAGCCGGTAAACGGCCGGATGGCTCGAACTGATACCCCTGCGCGGGAAGCTCCCGCTTAATTGCCCCCAGACCTCGTCTTTGAAGTGCTTTGACTGCGGAGGACGGCTTTCCCAAGACCCTTGCCACCTCCTCCAGGGTCAGGCCGCCGATCATCCGCAGGTATAGGACATTTCGCTGGTCCACCGTCAGCCGGGAGAACATCTCCCGGATCCTTCCGTCGGACAGGTTGCGCATGACCTGGTCTTCGACGTTGGAGGGGTGGACGAGATTCCGGCCGGCGTCGGGAGACAGGTCCTCGGGCCGCCGCCGCCGTCGCCGGACGTCGTCGACCAGCTTGTTGTGCGCGATGCAGAAGATCCACGACTTGAACTGGGCGCCGTCGCCGCTGAAGCGGTCGATGCCTTTGACCGCCTGGATGAAAACCTCGGCGGTGACGTCCTCGGGATCCCGGGCGCCCTGGGCCTTCAGGTACCCGGTGATGGTGGGCGCCAGTGCCCGGTACAGCGTGGTCCATCCCCAGTCGGCGCCGTCTTTGGCCGCCACGACCGCGCCGTCCAGCCCCTGCCCGTCAATCAAAGCGCAGCACCCGCCATACGAAACCCCCGAACGAATCCTTTAGAAGCTGTGCCGTAGTTATCGGCAGGGGAGCGGATGTGTTAAGGAAGAATTGGCCGGGCACCGCCAAAGTAGGACGCATCCTGTCACCGATTCGGGGCAAACTGAAGTGATGCCGACGCCGCAAGCCCTGTCGCTGTTCTCCGAGGCCACCCGGAGCTGGTTCGCCCAGAGCTTCTCCGAGCCGACGCCGGCGCAGGAGGGAACCTGGTCGTCGGTTGCCCGGGGTCAGGACACGCTGGTGGTGGCGCCTACCGGCTCGGGCAAGACCCTCGCCGCGTTCCTGTGGGCGCTGGACCGCATCGCAAACTCGGCCCTACCGCCGGCCACCGAGCGCCTGCGGGTGCTGTACGTCTCGCCGCTGAAGGCGCTGGCGGTCGACGTCGAGCGCAACCTCAACTCGCCGGTGAACGGCATCGCCCGGGCGGCCGAACGGCTGGGCCTGCCGGTGCCCCGGATCACCTTCGGCCTCAGAACAGGCGACACGCCGCAGGAGCAGCGGCGCAGGTTTCCCGCCAACCCACCCGACATCCTGATCACCACCCCGGAGTCGCTGTTCCTGCTGCTGACCTCGCAGGCCCGGGAGGCGCTGCGGTGGGTGGACACGGTGATCGTCGACGAGGTCCACGCGGTGGCCGGCACCAAGCGGGGCGCCCACCTGGCTGTCAGCCTCGAGCGCCTGGATGCCCTGCTGGCCCGGCCGGCCCAGCGCATCGGGCTGTCGGCTACCGTGCGGCCGCTCCCCGAGGTGGCGAAGTTCCTCGGCGGGACCCGGGAGGTGACGATAGTGAACCCGCCGTCGGAGAAGAGGTTCGACCTGTCGGTGGTGGTCCCGGTCGAGGACATGGGCGAGATGGGGGAGGAGCTCAACGAGATCAGCGAGGGCTCGGCGGTCCGGGACCCGGATCACAAGACCATCTGGCCCAGCATCGAAAACCGGCTGGTCGAGCTGATCCAAGCTCACCGCTCGACAATCGTCTTCGTCAACAGCCGCCGGCTCTCCGAGCGGGTGTGTGCCCAGATAAACGAGCTGGCCGGCGAGCAGATCGCCCGGGCCCACCACGGCTCGGTCTCCAAGGAGCAGCGCAAGCTGATCGAGGAGGACCTGAAGCTCGGCCTGCTGAAGGCGGTAGTGGCCACCTCTTCGCTGGAGCTG
>DATLGP010000164.1:0-3401 GCA_035540395.1 Actinomycetota bacterium | reverse complement strand
CGCTGCAGGCGCTCGCGAAGACGGTGCGCTCGTCGCGCCGGCCGATCCGAAAGTCCTCGTCGGGGGTGTTGGTGTAGAGACACCCGAGCGACTCCCTGACTTCGGGCGAGGTGATCCCAAAGCGGGCCGCCGCAACCTCCCGGATCATCTCGAGCGACTCCGATGAGACGTCGCGGCCCGATTCGTCCGGGTCCACCTCTGGCCCCGGCCGATGCAGCGCCATCTTGAACGTGGCCGTCCCCGGCTCGCTGGGAAAGCCGTAGGGATGGCGCTCCGACTCCTCGATCCACACCGAGCCTCGATGGAAGCCCTGCAAGTACGCGACGGTCTGCAGTGTGACGGTCACCGGCAGGTCTACAAACTGGCGCACCCACGCGCCCGCCGCGACGACGACGGCATCGAACCCATGGGCGCCATTCAGCGCGAAGCGCTCGGCGCGCATCTCCGCTCCCGCTGCCTGTGCCAGATCGAGCGAGGCCTGGACCGCAGCCTGCGCATCCACCCATCCGGCCTCGGGGGTGAAGACGCCGACTTCGTCCGGGGTCAGACGCAGGTCGGTCACGAAGCGGCGGGCGTCGCCCGACTCCACGATCTCGTGCGGCACTTCAAGAGCCCGCAACCCCTCGAGCTGCGACTGGAGCTCAGGAGACTCCGAGCGCCCGAAGTAGAGCAGCCCGCACTCGTCCAGCATCCGGACGGCCGAAAGCTCCTGCAGCTCTCGCCACATGGGGTAGGCGCTCATCATGATCTCGGTGTAGAAGGGGTCGGGATAGGCTTTGCGCACGATCCGCGATCGGCCGTGGGAACTGCCTTGGACGTGAGGATGCCCATATTGCTCGAAGATCGTGACCTGATGCCCGCGGGCCGCCGCAAACCGGGCGGCGCTGCTGCCAACGATCCCCGCCCCGACGACCGCAACCTTCATCGGCTCAGGACCAGCACCGCGTCGAGATGGGTCGCCGAATAGCCTCCGGCGAGCCGGCCGGCGACCACCTGAACTTCTCGCCGGCTCTCGGTCCCGTCGTTCAAGTTTGTCTCGCGCAGGTGGTATCGCCCGTCACTCAGGCCGAGCCCGCCGATTTCGAGCTTGACCGGGCCAAGCGCGCCAGCAACCTGTCGCACCCGCATGAGCACCAGGCGATCGGTCCCAACCGCGCTTGCGGATGCCAGGGGAGCGATGCCGGTGACGGTCAGGTCGCGCATGACCAGCCAGTCGTCGCCGACGTTCTCGACCTTGATCTCCACCTCGCCCGTACCGAATTCCGCCTCCAGGCTCTCCTTCACCGTCTTGTCGGAGTCTCCCGCGGGCCACGCCTTTGCGGCGGCCTCCCGACCGTTTACGACGATGCGCAGGTCGGCGCCGGCTTTCGAGATCGTGCTGATGCCGATTCTGAACCGTCCGGGGCGGTCGGCCCGAAACCGCAGGATCAGCGGCTCCTTGAACAAGGCGCGATTGCCGCTCCGGTTGGATTGAAGGTAGCCCGACAGCTTCGCCAGATTCGCCGCGGTTGCCTCCGAAGGCAACTCGAAGGTGAACTTCGTAGTCGCCTCCCATCCCAGACCGGGACTGAACGTCAGGTCTCCGCCGGCCGGGGTTTCCACCATGAGAGGCAGCGGGCGCGCCTCCACCGCCTCAGCGAACTTCGAATCGCGAAGAATCTTCGAGGCGATCTTGTACTCGGCGTAGTACAGCGGGAACACCCGGTCCCAATACCAATACTGTCCAGCGCCCGCGTGACCGCCCACAACTCCGCCCCAGATTCCGTCGCGAATCACGTCCCGCTCCTTCTCCGGATCGTAGCTGCCGGGTCCGTATTCGCCGAAAAAGTAAGGCTTGTCGCTCACCGGCACCGCGCCGGCGATCGCGCTCCACACGCTTGGAGGATATGTGTGCGGCTGGTAGAAGTCCATCGAGCGGTAGTAGGAGAGCGGCTCCATCGTCGAGCTGCTGGCGACCAGGTGCCGGTAAGGATCGATCGAGCGAAGGTAGCCGGCCATTTCATCGTGCCACTTGGTGATGTCGTCCCACCGATCGGCATACCGAGCATCCACCCACTCCACCTCGTTGAAGAGTTCCCAGGCCATGATCGCGGGCGAATGCCCCCACCTCGCCACTGCGTACCGGAGCCAGGCCTTGGCCAGATTGCGCGCCCGGGTGTCGGTGAAGAAGTCGGCCGCGTCCCCAAGGAACCCGCCGTTCTTGGCGTTCCAAGGGTGGTCCGGCCAGTTCGGGTTGACCCGGCTGCTGAACAGGCCGTGGTGGAAGAGCACGAACTGGAACGGAACGCCGTGCTTTTCGGAGGCGGCCACGACCGAGTCCCACTTCTGAAGAGCCGGCTCCCAAAGCCGGCCCCGTTCGAGCTTGGAGTTGTCCTGCGGCCAGAACGGGTTCTTGCCGTCCCAATGGCAAGCCCAGATGCGGCTCCAGTTGAGGCCGTGCTCACCCATCAACGCGATCTGGTCCGTCAATGGCGGGAGGTTCGGGTTCTGCCATCCCAGGTTGTGGCCGAGGGGGAAGTAGAACCGGCCGGAGTCCATCACGAAGCGGCGGTTGCTCGAGTGACGCCGGATGTATCCGTCCTTCAGCCGCACGTCCCGCGGGATCGACACCTTCTTGGTGGGGATGTTCAGCTTTTGCCCGTTGCGAAAAAGGGCCGCCTCATAGCTGCCGGGCTGATCGGTCACCAGCACCGCCTTCCAGGTGCCCCGGTCGAAGTACGCAATGCGCCAGTGCTCCTTCGGCCCAAGGAATTGCACCCGGACGTCGTTGCCGGCCGGATCGTATGGGTTGCCCGGAATCTTCGCCTCGAAGCTCACGGTAGCGGGGCCGTACCAGAGAGTCGGGCGTGCGTTCACCTGGCAAAGCAAGAGCACCAGTGGCAGCATGTCGCCAGACTACCGCGGGCTCCCTTGCGATGCAAGCAGGCTCGGGTGCCTTCTCCACGGCTTGCCAGACCTTGATGAACTCTCTGCCCTTGCAAGACGTTATAGTGGCAAGGGAGTCGGTCGGGTGACGGCCCTGAGAGATCGGGGAGGAAAGTCCGGACTTCATAGAGCGCGGCGCCCGGGGAAACCCGGGATCCCGGCCATGCCGGGAATGGAAAGTGCCACAGAAACATACCGCCCCGACTTGTCGGGGTAAGGGTGAAATCGTGAGGTAAGAGCTCACGTCCCGTTCGGGCAACCGGGCGGGAGGGCAAACCCCGCTGGAAGCAAGGCCAAATAGGGACGGGATGACGCTGCTCGCCGACCGTCCGGGTTGGCCGCCTAGATAGATCGTCACACAAAGACAGAATCCGGCTTACAGACCGGCTCCTCGATCCGCCAGCAGCCGCTCGATCAGCGCTCGAGATCGGGCGATCTCGTCGGCGTTGATGGTGTGGCCCATGCCCGGATAGATT
>DATLGP010000163.1:0-6575 GCA_035540395.1 Actinomycetota bacterium | reverse complement strand
GCCTGGAACTCCTCCAGGCACTTGCCGGAGCCGATCGCTACTGCCTGCAGGGCGCTCTCCGCCACATGAATAGGCATGCCGGTCTCGTGCTTCAGCCGCTCGTCGAGACCCTTCAGCAGGGCCCCTCCACCGGTGAGCACTATTCCCTTCTCCATGATGTCCGCCGCGAGCTCGGGCGGGGTCTTGTCCAATGTGGTCTTCACCGAGTCGATGATGGCATGCACCGGCTCCTCCAGTGCCCGGCGGATCTCCTCCGACGACACGATGATCGTCTTCGGCAGTCCGGTGACCAGGTCCCGGCCCCGGATCTCAGCGTGGGGCTCGTCGGGCAGCGGGAAGGCAGACCCGATGGTCATCTTGATCTCCTCCGCCGTCCGCTCGCCGAGCATCAGCGAGTACTCCTTTTTGATGTAGTTGATGATCGCATCGTCCAGCTCGTCGCCTCCGATCCGGGTGGACAGGCTGGTAACGATGCCGCCAAGCGAGATGACCGCCACCTCGGTGGTGCCGCCGCCGATGTCGACGACCATGTTGCCGGCAGGCTCGTGCACGGGCAGACCGGCGCCGATTGCCGCAGCCATCGGCTCTTCGATGATGAACACCTTGCGGGCGCCGGCAGCGATGGTGGCGTCCTCCACCGCTCGCTGCTCGACCCCGGTGATGCCCGAGGGGACGCAGATCACGACGCGGGGCTTGGCCAGCATCCGGCGCTTGTGCACCCGCTGAATGAAGTACCGCAGCATCTTCTCGGTTACTTCGAAGTCGGCAATGACCCCGTCCTTCAGCGGGCGGATGGCCAGGATGTGGCCGGGGGTGCGGCCGATCATCCGCTTGGCCTCGATGCCGACGGCCAGGATGGCATTCGTCTTGGTGTTGAGCGCAACCACCGAGGGTTCGTTCAGCACGATGCCCCGGCCGCGGACATAGACCAGAGTGTTGGCGGTTCCCAGATCGACCGCCATGTCGCGGCCCATGAACGTGAACGCCTGATCGTTTGCTATCGGCATACGGAGAACTCCAAGTCGAACTAATAAGAAAGTGATTGCTGTCAAAGCCGCTGAAACCATCAGGGCACCCGCTAGCATATGCGGCTAACTTGCTACGGGGCTAGGGGCCAATTGCGCGAAAATACGGCTCCTAGGCGATGGTGCGCGAAAAAAGTTCGGGGAAAAACAGGCCGAGCTCGTAAGCTGCTGACTCCGCTCCGTCCGAACCGTGGACCAGGTTCTCAGTTACTTCCAGGGCCAGGTCTCCTCTTATGGTACCCGGCGCCGCCTTTTTGGGGTCGGTAGCCCCCATCAGGTTGCGGGTGACCTCCACCGCGGCCGCGCCTCGGACGGCCACCGCCACCACCGGGCCCGAGGTGATGAACTCCAGAAGACCCGAAAAAAACGGCTTGTCGGTGTGAGCCGCGTAGTGCCGGCGCGCCAGCTCGTCGTCGACGTGCATCATCTTGATTGCCGCCAGGGTCAGCTTCTTTCCTTCGATACGGCTGAGGATCTCCCCCACCAGGCCCCGGCGCACGCCGTCGGGCTTTATCAAAAGGAGGGTTGTTTCAGAGGAAGAGTTAATTGTCATGCCTCAAGGATAGTCGGACATCGCGTAATTCATCGAGTAATCGGTGGCTGCATAACCCGGTGCCGGGTTTAATATGCTCGCCGAAGGAATTCAACGCGGTCAACGACGCAGGGATCTGATGGATTTCAAGCTCGAGCTGCTCCCCGGCTCGGTCAGGGGCGTCCAGCTGGTGGTCGACGACATCGATGCGGCAAGGGCCCTTCTGGTGGCGGGCGGGGTGGACATGACACCGGTTCGCCACTTCGACAACGGGGAGTGGGCGGACGGCAGAGGCGGGCCCTGGAACTGTTTCGCCTTTTTTGACGACCCGGACGGCAACGGCTGGGTGCTCCAGGAGAGGCCCTGAGCCGTGGTGGCCCGGATGCCCGGCGGCCCCATCCGCGATCGTCCCCGGGGTAACCGGACCTACGCGGTGATCTTTCTTGTGACGGTGCTGCTTATCGTGTCCCTATACGTGTGGAACAAGCAGAAGATCGATGCCGCCAACCGGGAGGAGATGGGCCGGGAACGGCTTTGCGAGGTCCGGGCCGAGATGGGTCTGGACCCCGGCGAGTGTGAAGACGAGCAGGTCCCCTAGCCGAGCAGGTGCCGGCGGGCCTCCCCCACTGCGTGGATCGAACCGGTGACCAGCACCATGTCGTCCTCGTCCGAGATCTGAATCGCCCGGTCAACCGCGTCCTGGATCCGATGGACGATCTCCGGCTTGTCCTGGCCGGGGACCACCGGCGCCGCCGCGCTCAGGACCTCCGGCCGGGCCGACCGGGGATTTTCCGCTCGCGTCAAGATCACCCGATCGGCTGCGGGCACCAGGGTCTGTAGCATTGCGGCGATGTCCTTGTCCTCGAATATCGACAGCACGATCGTCAGGTTCTTGAACAGGAAGTCCGAGGCTAGGGTCTGGCGGAGTGCAGCCGCCGCGTGAGGGTTGTGGGCTCCGTCCAGCACCACCAGCGGCCGGCGCCCGACCACCTCCAGGCGGCCGGGCGAGGTCACGGTCGCCAGCGCCGCCTGAAGCAGGTCGAAGTCCAGGGTCCGGTTCAAGAAGGCTTCGGACGCCGCCAGAGCCACCGCCAGGTTGATCCCCTGGTGGGTCCCGTGCAACGGGAGGAACAGGTCCTCGTAGACGGCCCGGCCGGTCCTGACGGTCACCGCCCTCCCCCCGACCGCAGTCTCGTTGGAGTCGACGAAGAAATCCCTGCCCAGCACGGCGAGCGGTGCGCCCACGGCTTGGGTCCTGGCAACCAGCAGCTCCATGACCTCCGCAGCCTGCGGCGCCGAAACCGCGGAGGCGCCCTCTTTGATGATGTCGACCTTCTCTTCGCCGTTGGCCCGGGGGGTGCTGCCGAGAAAGGTGGCGTGGTCCACATCCACGGGCATAAGCACGGCTACGGTGCTCTGCACCAGGTTGGTGGCATCCCAGCGGCCGCCCAGGCCGGTCTCGATCACGCCGGCGCCCACCGACCGCTCCGACATCCACTCGAACGCCATCGCCGTGGTCAGCTCGAAGTAGGTCAGCGTCTGGCCCATCTCGTTCTCCACCATCTCGGTGAACGGCAGGAGGTAGGACACGGTGGCCGCCAGCTCATCGGCGCTCATCTGCTGCCAGGACGGTCCCTCGTCCCACCCGGCCAGCACGAAGCGCTCCTCTACGTCGTTGAGGTGCGGTGAGGTGTACAGGCCGGTACTAAGGCCGTGGGCTGCCAGGATAGCCGTGATCATGCGGGCGGTGGAGGTCTTGCCGTTAGTCCCCGCGAGGTGAACGGTGGGAATGCTCAGCTGGGGGTTGCTCAGCAGCCTCATCAGCATCTCGATGCGGTCCAGGCCCGGCGTGATGCCGAACCCGCGGGAGTCAAGTAACGCCTTCGCCTCGGGGTAGGAGAGGCTCAAACCGGTTAATCCAGACCCAGAAGCTGGAGCTGGGCCTGCAGTTTGGCCACTGCGGCCTTCTCCTCCTCCAGCCGGCGGCGCTGTTCGGCGACCACGGCTTCGGGAGCCCGGCCGACGAATCCCTGGTTGCCCAGCTTCGCTTCGATCTTGGCCACTTCCTTGCCGGTCTTGTCGATCTGGCGCCGCAGGCGCTGTCCCTCGGCCGCCACGTCGACCAGACCCTCGAGCGGAATGGAGATCTCTATGCTGCCGGCGATCAGCCGGGCACCGGCCGAACTTCCCAGCGAGCCGACCACCCTGAGATCGTCCAGGCCGGCCAGGCGGGAGATCAGGGGCCGGTCGCGCTGCAAGGCATCACGATCGCCGGCGTCGTCGGACGAGGCGGAGGGGACCAGACGGGCCTTGGGACTGATGCCGTACTCGGAACGGAAGCTTCGGATTGTGCTGACCACGGTCTTGACCCGGCCAAAGCTGGCCTCTGCGGCCGGGTCGGCATACCGGCCGTCGGACGAGGGCCACTGCGAGATCATGATCGACGGCTTCTCGCGGGTCACCGGCAGCAGCTGCCAGATCTCCTCGGTGACGAACGGGATGAAGGGGTGGGCGAGCCTCAAAGCCTGCTCCAGCACGTTGACCAGTACCGCCCGGACCGCGCCGGCGACCTCGGGGTCGTCGGAGGACAAGCGAACCTTGGCGGCTTCGATGTACCAGTCGCAGAACTCGCTCCATATGAACTCGTAGACGCTGCGGGCGGCGGAGGCCATCTCGAACGACTCGAGCTGGCTGGTGACCTCGTCGACGGTGGACGCCAGGCGGTGCAGGATCCACCGGTCACTAAGATCCAGCCGTTCCGGGTCCGGCATGCCCTCGACGGTTTCGTCGCCGGCATTGGTGAGGACGAAGCGGGCTGCGTTCCACAGCTTGTTGACGAAGTTGCGCGACCCCGAGACCCACTCGGTGCTGAGGAATATGTCCTGGCCGGTGGCGTGCTCGACCAGCGAGAAGCGCAGCGCATCGGTCCCGAACCGGTCGATCAGCTCCAGCGGGTCGATCACGTTGCCCAGCGACTTCGACATCTTGCGCCCCTGGGCATCGCGCACGATGCCGTGGATGTACACCCACTCGAAGGGGACCTCGTCCATGAACCTCAATCCGGCCATCATCATGCGCGCGACCCAGATGTGGATGATCTCGTACCCGGTGACCAGGACCGAGGTGGGATAGAAGTAGTCCAGGTCCTCGGTCTTCTCCGGCCAGCCCAGGGTGGAAAAGGGCCACAGCTGGCTGGAGAACCAGGTATCCAGCACGTCGGGGTCCTGGTGGATCTGCGTGCCTGCGCATTCCGGGCATTCCGTAGGGTCTTCCATGGCCGCCCACTGGTGCCCGTTGTCGCAGTACCAGACCGGGATCCGATGCCCCCACCACAGCTGCCGGGAGATGCACCAGTCCCGGATGCCCTCCATCCAGTTGAGGTAGTAGTTCGTCCAGCGGGGCGGGTAGAAGCGGGTCCGTTCCTGCTTGACCGCGGCGATGGCGGGCTCGGCAAGCGGCTTCATGCTGACGAACCACTGCTCGGAGAGCCACGGCTCCACGATCGTCCCGCAGCGGCTGCACTTGCCTATTGCGTAGTTGTGGGGGGTGGACCCCTCGTAGAGGCCTTTGTTCTGCAGCGCCTCCCGGACCGCCTTGCGTGCTTCGTAGCGGTCCATGCCCTCGAACTGGGCCCCCGCTTCGTTGATCCGGGCGCGCCCGTCCATGATCGAGATCTTGTCCAGCCCGTGTCTTTCGGCTACCTCGAAGTCGGTTGGGTCGTGGGCCGGGGTCATTTTCACCGCTCCGGTCCCGAACTCCATGTCCACCGCCTCGTCGGCAATGATCTCGATGCGACGGCCGCTGAACGGGTGGACCGCGAACCTGCCGATGGCGCCGGCGAACCGCTCGTCCTGGGGGTTCACCGCGACCGCGGTGTCGCCCAGCATCGTCTCCAGCCGGGTGGTGGCAACGCTGACGCTGCCGGAACCTTTACCTGACGGCTGAGGGCTCTCCTCGAACTCATAGCGGAACTGCTCCAGGACGCCTTCGTGGTCGGAGTGCTCGACCTCGATGTCGCTGAGCGCCGTCTCGCAGCGGGGACACCAGTTGATGATCCGGTTGCCCCGGTAGATCAGACCGCTGTCGTAGAGGTCGACGAAGACCTTGCGGACCGCCCGGGAGAGGCCGGGGTCCATGGTGAATCGCTCCCGGCTCCAGTCGGCCGAGGCGCCCAGCCGGCGCAGCTGCTCGATGATCTTTCCGCCGTAGAGCTCCTTCCACTCCCAGACCCGCTCCACGAACTTCTCCCGGCCCAGGTCGTGGCGGCTGAGGCCCTGGGTGCGCAACTCCCGCTCCACCACGTTCTGGGTGGCGATTCCGGCGTGGTCGGTACCGGGCAGCCACAGCGCGCCGTAACCCTGCATCCGCTTGAAACGGATGATGACGTCCTGCAGAGTGTCGTCCAGGGCGTGGCCGATATGAAGGGCGCCGGTCACGTTGGGGGGCGGGATGACTATTGTGAACGGCCGGCGGGCCGGATCCGGGTCCGCCCGGAAGTAGCCTCGCTCCTCCCATTCCCGGTAAAGGCGGCTCTCCACCTCGGCCGGCGAGTAGACCTTGGGGATGTCGGCGGCATTCCCGTAGGCGCGGCTCACCGCAGGCTCCGTTTCCGGGCCGGACGGCGGCACAACCTCACAAATGGCATCGGTGGTGACTCCAGGGCCGAAGGACCGGCATCAAGTTGATGCAGGGGAATACGAAAACTCGCGGACTGCCGGGCGGGGCCGAAGCGACCTGGGTGCTTGCCCTACCGAGCGATTGTAGCAACTCCGCCCCGGACCCCTGGTGGACGGCCGCTCGTTCAGTCGACCCTAAAGCTGGCCGTGGGCTGGTTTCCCCGGGTGAGGCCGACGAACTCCACAGAGCGGTCCTGATACCGGGCCGATCTCGGAGTCTGGTCGGTGTTGAGGACGAAGGTGGCCGGGGGGTGGGTATCGCTGGCCACCGTGACGCTGATCCGGGCGTTGCCGGCAACCACGCAACGCACGCCCGGCGAGCACCGGGTATCGGAAAGAAAC
>DATLGP010000162.1:0-4852 GCA_035540395.1 Actinomycetota bacterium | reverse complement strand
TTCCTGGTGCGGTTCCGAGAGTCCGTCCCCCGATGGGTTCTTGTATGCGTGAAGCGGGGTTTCGGTGCCGGAATCAGCCTTGAGGTTCCCATCTGCGTCGGGCATGACTGCTCCTTTCGTGAGCGTCTTTCTAACTCCTCCGCTGATCTACCCGACGGCAATTTCAGGTAAACATTTCCCAGGTGAGGATTGCCGGGGGGTCAGGCCCTCCGCCGGGCAGGGCGGGGAAAGCTGGGTTGCTTCGGGGCGTCCGACTCCTCTCCGGCGGCCCAAACGCGCATGCCGGGACGCAGCGAGGACCCGTCACGGTACTGCGGGGAGGACCAGCCTGAGGCGGGGATCTCCTTGGCCTCGGTGGCCAGTGCCAACTCCAGCGCAGCCACCAGGATCGCCCGCTCCTCCGGGGTGGGCTCGGGTTTTATCGACAGCTCTTCGACCCGGCGCCGGCTGCGGTGGGCCGGATTCGCCCCGCCCATCGGGTTCACAGCGGGATGTTGCCGTGCTTGCGCGCCGGCAGGTTCTCCCGTTTGGTCTGCAGCATCTCCAGCGCTTTGATCAGGCGGGGACGGGTCTGCTGGGGTTCGATCACCGCGTCGATATAACCCCGCTCGGCGGCGATGAACGGGTTGGAGAACTTGTCGGTGTAATCGTCGATGAGCTCCCGGCGTTTGGCCACCGGGTCGTCCGCTCCCTCGATCTGGCGCTTGAACACGATGTTGACCGCCCCCTCCGGTCCCATCACCGCAATTTCCGCGGTGGGCCAGGCGAAGTTGATGTCGGCGCGGATGTGCTTGGAGTTCATGACCAGGTAGGCCCCGCCGTAGGCCTTGCGGGTGATGACCGTCATGCGCGGGACGGTGGCTTCGGTGAAGGCGTAAAGCAGCTTGGCTCCGTGGCGGATGATCCCTCCGTATTCCTGCGACAGCCCCGGAAGGAAGCCGGGCACATCGACGAAGGCGATCAGCGGGATGTTGAAGGCGTCGCAGAACCTCACGAAACGTGCCCCCTTGGACGAGGCGTCGATGTCCAGGCAGCCGGCCAGTACCTGCGGCTGGTTGGCGACGATGCCCACCGAATGGCCGTTCAACCGGGCGAACCCGGTGATGATGTTGCGTGCCCAGTGGGGGAAGACCTCGAGAAACTCGCCGTCGTCGAACACCAGCTTGATGACCTCGTGCATGTCGTAGGGCTTGTTGGACTCGTCGGGCATGAGGTCCACCAGCCGCTCCTCTTCGCGGTCGGGCGAATCCGACGGGGGAAAGAAGGGGGCCTTTTCGGCGTTGTTCGAGGGCACGTAGCTGAGCAGGTAGCGCACCAGCTCCAAAGTGTGCTTTTCGTCCTGGCCCACGAAGTGGCAGACCCCCGAGCGGGAGGCGTGCGCCATGGCGCCCCCCAGCTCCTCCTGGGTCACCTCCTCGCCGGTGACCGTCTTGATGACCGCCGGTCCGGTGATGTACATGTGCGAGGTGCCCTGGCTCATGAACACGAAGTCGGTGATGGCGGGGGAGTAGACCGCGCCGCCGGCACTGGGACCCAGAATCACCGAGATCTGGGGAATGACCCCCGAGGAGCGGACGTTGCGGTCGAAGATGTAGGCGTAGCCCGCCAGGCCGGCGGCCCCCTCCTGGATGCGGGCGCCCCCGGAGTCGTTGAGCCCGATCACCGGGGCCCCGGTGGCCAACGCCAGGTCCATGATCTTGCAGATTTTCTCCGAGACCACCTCGCCCAGCGACCCGCCGAAGATCGTGAAGTCCTGCGAGTAGACGAAGATTTTTCGGCCGTTGACCGTTCCCCAGCCGGTGACGACTCCGTCGCCGTAGGGCCTTTTGTCCTCCATGCCGAAGCCGGTGACCCGGTGCCGGGCCAGCATGTCGGTCTCCTCGAAGGACCCGGGATCCAGCAGCAGCTCGAGCCGCTCCCGGGCGGAGAGCTTGCCCTTGTCGTGCTGGCGCTCGACCGCCTCCGGACCCCCGCCGGCCAGTGCCTCGGCCTCCCGGGCGCGCACTTCGGTGATCCGGCTGGAAACCGAGATCTTGTGGGAGCCGGTGTCGTGCGGATCGGGCATCGTTTGATCCTGTTCGAGTCGGGGTTCGGTTCTGGCCATAAGTTGGAGTCTATCGGGGGGAAAGCGTTACCCGAGGTCCTCGAGCTCACGGGTGGCCTCCAGGACGTCTTTGACGGTGTCGATGCCGCGCCAGTAACCCTCGATCTTGAAGCCGCCGAGCCTGCCCGCCTCGGCCAGCCGGGGGAATGTCGAATCTTCGTGGTCGCCCTTGTCGGGCAGCAGATCCACACATTCGGGCTCGAGCACGTAGATGCCGCCGTTGATCCAGTAGGGCAGGGTCGGGCTCTGGCGAAAGCCCTGGATCAGGCCGTCCTGGAGGTCGGCGATGCCCCAGGTGGTCTTGTAGGGAGCGAGCGCCACCGTGGCGATGGCCCCGAGCGACCGGTGGTGCTCCAGCATCCTGGACAGCTCGAAGCGGGAGAGCACGTCCCCGTTCAGGGCGAAGCTGATGTCGGCGGGCCGGGGCAGGTGGCGGGCGGCGAACTTCAGGCCTCCGCCCCGGCCCAAAGGCTCGGCTTCCACCGCGTAGGTGATGGACACGTCCAGAAAGGAGCCGTCGCCCAGGTGCTCCTCAAGGACCTCGGCACGGTATCCGCACGAGACCACGATCTGCTTCACACCGTTGGCGGCCAGCCACCGTATCTGGTGCTCGACTATCGGGGTCCCGGCCACCTCGACCATGGCCTTCGGCCGGTCGTCGGTGTAGGGACGCATGCGGGTAGCTTTTCCGCCCGCCAGGACTACTGCTTGCACTCGGGCCGCCTCCGCATTCGGGAGCCTGAAAGGTATCCGGCCATCTTGGACAGGTCAATTAGCAGCTCGAGGACGGGCAGGGCCGCCCGGGCCAGCAGAGCTTCCTCACGGCTCAGCCGCACCGCCGCCCGCCGGTAGGCGGGGGCCATCCGGACTGCCACCGCCAGCGGGATCACGCCGAGCACCGGCGGGCGGCGGGCGCCCAGCAGCAGGAGGCCGGCGGCACCGGCGTAGGTGGCGAAGCGCAGAGCGTGGCGGCGGGGATACATCCCCGCCCGGCCGTCGCCCTCGCCGTAACGGAAGTACTGGCGGGCGGTCGAGCGAAGGTCGGGGCGAAGCCGCCAGTGCACCACGGCGCCGGGGGCGAAGCGGCGCCGGGCCCCGGTATCCCGCACTGCGAAGTTGAACAGCATGTCCTCGCCGATCGCCAGCCACTCGGGGTACCCGCCCACCTTCTCCCAGACCTGTTTGCGAAAGGCGACCGACCGGGAGGAGGGCATGAACCGGTCGGGGTCCACTTCGCCGGCGTCCGGCAGGTTGAGGCAGGCCACGATCCGCTCGAACCTGGTCTGCGGATCGGGGGCATAGAAGCCCATCACCACGTCCACGTCGCCTCCGGCGAAGCCGGCTTCCAGGGCCTCCAGCCAGCCGGCATCCAGCGTGCATCCGGCGTCGGTTACGGCTATCACCTCGCTGGTGGCCAGCCGGATGGCGGCATTGCGGCCGGCGGAGATGTTGGCACCGGGGACCGACTCTATCCGGGTGCCCGGCCGGCCGGCGGCCCACCGGTCGAGAATCTCCAGGGAGCCGTCGGTCGATCCGCCGTCGACGATCACCACCTCGTCGGGGGGCCTGCTCTGGCGGTCGATCGCCTCCAGCATCGCGGGGAGCCCGGCCGCCTCGTTCAGCAGGGTTGAGATCAGCGTTATCTTCATCACCCGGCCGCCCGCTGGTAGGCGTCGATCGTCAGGCGGGCCGTCCGAGCCCAGGTGTAGCCGGCGGCCCGCTCCCGGCCGGCGGCGGCGAGCCGTTCCCGCAGCGGATCGTCGGTGGCCAGCCGGACCAGCTCGCCGGCCAGGCCGTCCACATCCTTGGGATCCACCAGCCGGGCAGCGTTCCCCGCCAGCTCGGCCAGAGCCGGCGTGGTACCGGCGAGGGAAGGCACGCCGAAGGCCATGGCTTCGACCAGTGGAATGCCGAACCCTTCGTAGAGCGAGGGGAGGGCAAACACGTGCGCCCGGGAGTACAGCGACGCCAGGTCCAGGTTGGAGATCTTGCCGGTGAGGATCACCCGGTGGCCGGCCCGCAGCTCCTCGACTGCCGCCTCAACCTCCTCCTGACCCCAGCCCGGCACGCCGGCCAGGACCAGGGTATGGCCGGCCAGGTCGTCCCCGGCGGCCGCGAAAGCTTTGACCAGGCGTACCTGGTTCTTGCGCGGCTCGACGGTCCCGACGTTCAGGATGTATGGGCCCTCCAGGCCCAGCCGGCCGAACACCTCGTCGTTCGCCGGGCCGGCGGGGGTGACATTGGGGGCCTCCGGGGTGACCACTATGCGCTCGGGGTCGACGTCGTGGGCGTCGATCAGCGCCTGCCTGGTGGCCTCCGACACCGCGCAGATGACCTTGGACTGCGCAAGCGCCCGCTTCAGTCCCCGCAGGTATATGTGACGCCAGACCGCGGGGACCACCTCGGGCATCTGTTCCACCGCCAGGTCGTGGACCGTCGACACCAGCCGGGCGCCCCCCGGGGGCGGGATGGCCAGGCCGGTGGCGTGGACGACGTCCAGCTCTTCGCCGAGCCCGGGGAAGCCGAAAAAGTTCCAGGCGGCATACAGCGGGGCGAAGGGGAGCTGGGGACGGATCATCGGAGTCTGGGCCCATGCCGCCGGCGGGTGGGCGAAGCGGGAGACGATCAGCCGCAGGTCGTGGCCGCCGGCGGCCAGCAGCTCGTCGGTGAGCCGGCGCACGTAGACGCCCACCCCTCCGGGGACCGAGTGAGCCGCCGGGTCGGCATGGATCCCGATCCTCATCGCAC
>DATLGP010000161.1:0-9905 GCA_035540395.1 Actinomycetota bacterium | reverse complement strand
CATCACGACTTCGCTGTGGGAGATCCATCGGGCGCAGCGAGCCCTTCGTGACCAGGCCGCGGCCCACGGGATAACCCTGCGGCTTTTCCACGGCCGGGGCGGCACGGTCGGCAGGGGAGGAGGTCCTACCGGAGAAGCAATCCTCGCCCTGCCCTACGGTGTCCTGGACGGTTCGATCAAAATCACCGAACAGGGTGAGGTTATCTCCGATAAGTACGGGTTTCCCGGGCTGGCGCGCCGCAACCTGGAGGTTGCGCTGGCCGCGGTCCTGGAGGCGTCGTTGCTGCATCGGGAGTCACGTCAGCCGGCCGACGTCATAGCCGGGTGGGACGAAGTAATGGACCTGGTGTCGGGCCACGCCCACAACGCCTACCGCAGCTTAATGGAGGATCCCGGCCTGATCCCGTACTTTCACACCTCCACTCCGGTTGAGGAGCTCGCTCGCCTGAACATCGGGTCTCGCCCCGCCCGCCGGGCGGGGACGGCCCAGGGCATAGCCGACCTGCGGGCGATTCCCTGGGTCTTCGGGTGGACTCAGTCCCGGCAGATCATTCCCGGCTGGTTCGGCGTGGGAACCGGTCTGGAGGCTGCGCGCTCGGCCGGCTATTCGGACCAGCTGGCGAGTATGGCCGGGAAGTGGGAGTTCTTCAGGGCATTCCTTTCGAACGTAGAGATGGTGCTGTTCAAGACCGATCTCGACATCTCCCGGCGCTACGTCCAGGAGTTGGCCGACCCGTCGGTTCACTACCTGTTCGACCTGATCGTCGAAGAGCACGCCCGCACGGTCCGCGAGGTTCTCCGTCTTACCGGGGAACGCCAATTGCTCGACCGCCTCCCGCTCCTCCAGCGCACGCTGGAGGTGCGCAGCGCCTACCTCGACCCCATCAACCATCTGCAGGTGTCGCTGTTGTCGCGCTTGCGGGAAGCCGGAGACGATCCCAAGCTGTGGCGAGCGTTTCTGCATACGGTCAACGGCATTGCCAACGGCCTGAGAAACACCGGCTGAGGAGGGCCGTCTATGTCCGTCACCGACGATCTGCTGAAGAAGATAGAGGCATCGGACGCCCCGTTCACCCGGGGCCACCTGCCTCTGCGCCCGGCCAAGGCACTTGCGGTGCTGGCCTGCATGGACGCTCGGCTGGACGTTTACAGCGTCCTCGGCCTGGCCGAAGGGGACGCCCACGTGATCCGCAACGCCGGCGGGGTGGCAACCGACGACGCCATCAGGTCGCTGGTGATTTCCCAGAGGTTGCTGAGCACCCGCGAGATCATCCTGGTCCACCACACCGACTGCGGAATGCTGACCTTCACCGAAGACGGAATCAAGCGACAGATCCAGCAGGAGGTCGGCATCCGCCCGCCGTTTGCGTTCGAGGCATTCGGAGACCTCGAAGGCGAGGTCCGCCAGTCGGTGGCCCGTATCAAGGCCAGCCCGTTCATCCCCCGCAAAGACAGCGTCAGGGGATTCATCTACGACGTGCGAACCGGGGACCTGCGCGAGGTGGAGTGAGCCAGCCGGCCGATCGGCGGCAGGAATGCGGGTTGGTGTTTTTCGCAGGACATACCCCTTGACGGACAACCACCGTCGCCGCCCATAGACTCTCCACCGTGAGGCATGCGGACAGGGCGCACCTTTTGGCTGAAGGGGTGTGCCTGGAACGCGGCGGGCGCCGGGTTCTCAAGGATGTGTCGACGGCCATCGAACGAGCGCAGGTCACCGCCGTGGTCGGCCCCTCGGGCTCGGGTAAATCGAGCTTGCTGCGGTGTTTCAACCGCCTGGAGGAGCCGCAAGAGGGTCGAGTCCTCCTGGCGGGAGAGGACACCCGGCAGATAGCCCCGGTGGAGTTGCGGCGGAGGGTGGGCCTGATCGCCCAGATGCCGACGATATTTCCCGGCGGAGTGCGGGCAAACCTGGCTTACGGCCTGGACGACCCCGAAGACTTCGATCTTCGAACCACCCTGGAATCGGTCGGCTTACCCGGCCATTTTCTGGAGCGGCCGTCGGATGCCCTGTCGGGCGGCGAGGCGCAGCGTCTTTGTATAGCCCGGGCTCTTGTCCGTAGCCCCGAGGTTCTTCTGCTGGACGAACCGACCGCGTCGCTGGACCGGGACGCCGTGAGGACGATTGAGAGACTGATCTGGGACCTTGCAGGCCGGGGACTGACGATAGTGATCGTGACCCACGATCTCGGCCAGGCGGGCCGCATCACCTCGCACGTGAAGCTCATGGTCGACGGCAGGCTGACTGCGGAGGGCGACGTGGGCGATGTCGAACTGGCGTGGCCGAAGGAGCAACGATGAGAGCAGTGGTGATAAGCCTTGCACTGACGGCGGCCGCATTGTTGATCACAAGAATCCAGAACCTGCGGATCGAGTCCGAGTTCATCGTCGCAGTGGTGCGGGCGGCGGTTCAGCTGGCGGTGGTTGCTGTGGTGATTGGCACCGTCTTCGATCACCTGGGACTGTCCGGCCTGTTCGTGTTGGTGATGTTCGCCGCAGCTTCGGTTACCGCCGGGCGGCGACTGCACGGAGTCAAAGGAGCGCTGCGGATCGGGGCCACATCAATCGCGGCGGGAAGCGTTCCTGCCCTGCTCGCACTGTTCGGCCTGGGCGGCTATGAATTGGAACCTCGCTTCGTCATCCCGATTTCCGGCATCCTGATAGGCGGCGCCATGACGGCAACCACTCTCGCCGGCCGCAGGATCAGAGACGAGATCACCTCGAAGGTTGCGGAGATCGAAGCCCGTCTCAGCCTTGGTGTGACTGCCCGGTTCGCCCTGCGGTCCTATCTGCCATCGGGGATCCATGGGGCGCTGATCCCGGTGCTGGACCAGACCAAGAACGTCGGGCTGATCACCCTCCCCGGCGCTTTCGTCGGAATGATCCTGGGAGGTGCCTCCCCGGTTGAGGCGGCCCAGGTGCAGCTCACCGTGCTTTTCTCGCTGCTCGGTGTGCAGACCATGGCGGCATCGGTTTGCGCGGTAAGGGTCGGTCGCTCGTTCGTGGGCCCCGGCGAGCGCATGGTCCTCTAGGACAGGCAGGGCCGTCACTGCAGCCCGGGCCCGCTCGGGGTGAATCTGGCAACCGCGGAAAAGGCTTCCCAGGAATGTCGTGGTGGCTACAGTTTGTGCCCCGGAATCGACCGACCGGGGACGGTCATCTCATGGTTCGGTCATCAGGAATTCGGTTCAGGCTAATCCACGCCCTGATGGGTTTCGTGGAGGGCGTATTGACCCGGCGGCGTTTCTGGGTGTCGATCACCCGGCTGCCGGACCGCTCGTTGCTGGCAGTGCATGGACGGGTTAACGCCCGCAACTCGCTGTGCTTCCGCAACTCACTGGATGACGCGTTCAACTTCTCGGCTCGGCCGGTGGTCGTGGACCTGCGAGACGCCGAGTTCACCGATATCGATGCGGTCAAAGCGCTGGCGGCTTCCTGGGACTCGGCAATCCGCCGCGGCGTGCCCGTCGAGCTGGTATTGAACGTTGCCGGAAACCTGGTGCCCGCCGACTGACCACCTCTGGTCGCACCGATCCTGGCACGAAAAAGAGTTCGGGACCGGCCTTCAACCTGCGGTAGGATGGTGTTGGTGAGCCGGGAAGCCTGGTCGGCGCTGATTCTTTCGTGGGGAGATGGCGCCTGAACCTGAATTGTTTCTTTTCCCAGCGGGGCAGCCGGGTCAGGTCCGCTGATGATTAGTCTCGACGCAGCCTGGGTGGCCGCCAACTTTGCCGAAGCGGAAGCGGCTCCATTTTCTCGGGAGGACCTCGGTGAGTTGTCGTTGCACCTCACTCCCATGGAGCTGGAATGGGGCGAGGTTCTCTTCCACGAGGGCGAGCACCCGGGTGGTGTCTGGATTCTGCAGTCCGGCGCCATAGAGCTGATCTACGGCACGGGGGATCAGCGGGCCCTGATTACGATGCTCAACCCCGGTGAATGTGTGGGGGACATCCAAATCCTGCGGGGTGTGGAGTCCCCTTTCAAGGCCCGGGTCGCCGAGCCGGCGTCCTGCCTGTTCCTCGATCGATCGAAATTCGAGGATCTGATGATGACGAGTCCGTCGGTATCCCGGCGATGGGCTGCCAAGCTGGCGCTCCAGGTGAGCCGCAATCACACCCGGATCGTAGGACTGCTCACCAATGCACTGCGGGACCGCGTGGCCCAGTTCCTGCTGAATGAATCGGTTGACGGAACTTTCCGTCACTCGCAGGGGACGATCGCATCGATGCTCGGCGTGCACCGATCGTCCATCAACCAGGTGCTCGGCGAGTTCGAGCAACTGGGTCTGGTGAAGGTCTCTTATCGATGCATCGAGGTAGTCGACCCAAACGGTCTGGAAAAAATGGCTGTTGGACAGTTCGGCGAACGAGGAGGTGGTTGACGTGGAACCCGACAACGGACAGGCAGGACTCGACGGTTCTGCCGGCGACATGACAATCACCGAGAATGGTCTTGCCGTGCGGAGAAGGCGTTCCGGTAACTCGGTTCACCTCCAGTTGGATGGTGAGCTCGACACCTATTCGTCGCATCTGCTGGAGCGCTGGATGCTCCGGGACGAGCAGGACGGCTGTGCTGAACTGGTACTCGATCTGAACGGCCTGTCGTTTGTTGACTCGAGCGGCCTTCGGACTCTGATTGAAGCGGCCAAGAGAGCCGGCGCCGGGGCCTGGCGTCTGAGTGTGGTCAACGTACGGGGCATGGTTCGCAAGATCTTCGACATCACCGACATGGACTCGCTTTTGGACTACTGCCAGCGTCAGGTCAGTACCAGGAGTTAGCCAGCTCCCACGAAAGCCTCCCCCGCAGCATTGTTGTTTTCCCGACAATGCTGCGGATGGGTAGAGGATTCGGGCAACCTCCCAGAGGGAACTCAACTCAGTAATCCTCGACCATTGAAAGGGAGGTGTACCTCGTGGGAGACGCAGGAGGGAATACGCTCACGCAGTCGCCGGACGCGCCTGCGGAGGAAACCCCCGACCACGAAGCCGACGTGGCCAAAGGTCGGACAAACGTGATAACGCACCCCCTGGGAAACCCCGCCGGCATGCCGTTGGCCCGCGTCAGCAGGGCCCGGGGAGGGGTATCGGTCTGGTCGGTCATCAGCGGTGCGCTGGTCGCCTTCGGCGCCTTTGCCATCCTCAGCGGTATTGTGGGAGCCCTCCTCACGGCGACCGGGCAGGCGGAGGCAGGCTTGGTGGTGGGAGACATCACCGCCGCCGGGGTGGCGGTGTTTGC
The DNA here is from genome assembly GCA_035540395.1 of Actinomycetota bacterium. GTDB lineage: Bacteria > Actinomycetota > CADDZG01 > JAHWKV01 > JAHWKV01 > JAJCYE01. Next base: position 4,670 of record DATLGP010000161.1, on the reverse strand, counting down.
CGTGCTGGTGATCATTCAGTTTCTTGCTTACTTCTGGGGTGGTTACGCCGCGGGCCGGATGGCCCGAGGCTCGGGTCTGGCCAACGGGGGCCTGGTCGCCGTCACCGGGATTGCGATTCTGCTGGTACTTGCCCTCGTATGGACTCAGGCAGGCGGCACAACCATCAACTCTGCGGTGGCTCCAGTCGGCGAATGGTCCAATCTCGCCAGCGGCGCCGGGATTGTTCTCTTGCTCGCGATGCTGTTGGGAGGCGCGTTTGGCGGCAGGATGGGCGCTCGCTGGCATAACAAACTGGAAAATGCTCAGCTTCCCGGAGCGGTCCGTTGACCGCCCTGGAAGCAGGCGGCGTCGGTCCACCGCTCGAGCGCCGGACCGACACGGCCGGTGGGCGGCCCCCGCCGGGGCGCCGGCGCTCGACCCCCCGCACGCTGGTGGGCGTTGCAATGAACATCGTGATGTTCTTCGTGCTCCTCGGCATAGCCGCGGCCACGGCCGTCCTGGGACTCCTCTACATGATCGCGGTGGGGACCATCGACTGAGCCGAGGGATGGTCGCCTTCAGCGGTTAAGGGCGGAGCTCCAGCCGGAGGTCGTCGCTCGCCTGTTCGGTGGCCCGACCTCTCAGGCTTAGACCGGGCTCAGGCTTCCCGCCCTGGTGTCGGGGCTTGCCGGGGACCTCGTCCGGTTCCTCGCCGTCAAAGCGTAGACGGAAGTGAAAAGGACCGCCCCGGTGAGAACGATCGTGGGACCGGACGCGATGTCCAGATGGTAGCTGCCGATCATGCCGGTGAATCCGCAGAATGCGCCGATAATCGTGGCCAGCGGAAGCATTCTCGCGAATGAGTTGGTCAGCAGCCTGGCCACCACTGCAGGAATCACGACGCCGGCCGCGATGAGCGTCACTCCCATGACATTCATCGTGGCGAGGATGGACAGGGCCAGCACCAGCATCAAGAGGGCGTCCATGCGGGCGGTCTTGACGCCGGAAGCAGCCGCTACCTCCGGGTCAAAGGTCGAAAAAAGCAGAGGCCGGTACTGGAGGAAGATCACTGCGGCGGCAAATATCGTGACCCCGATCACCATCCAGACGTCGCCGCGGCTGACCCCCAGGACGTTGCCGAAAAGAACTGCGTCTGGATTTCGCCCGGGCGACCCGAAGACCTGGATGAGGGCAAGCCCCAGGGCGAAGGAAGCGGTGGTGATCACACCGATCGCCGCATCGGACCCTATCGACCGGCGGCGGGTGACCCGGCTGATCATCAGGGCCGAGGCGAGGCCCCAGATCCCCGCCCCGACGAAAACGTTGACGCCGATCAGGGCGCTGGCTGCGAACCCGCCGAAGATCGCATGGGACAGTCCGTGGCCGATGTAGCTCATTCCGCGCAGCACCACGTACACGCCGATCATTCCGCACAGGGCCCCGGCTATCGTGGCGACCGCCAGGCCGTTGCGAAAGAACTCGAACTCGAAGGGTCGCAGGAACTCGCTCAAGGTCATCTCGGGTGGGAGTGCACGGCCTTGATCGGCACCACGTTGCTGCGGTCGTAGGGGTCCAGAATCACCGGGATGCCGGCGTGCTGCAGGACCTCCATCCGCGCCCCGTAGGTGGCTTCCAGAACCTCGGGAGTCAGGACGTCCTTCGGGGCGCCGACCCCGATCACCTCCTGGTTGAGGCAGACGAGCGTAGGCAGGTGGGCGGCTATCCCGTTCAGGTCGTGAGTGGTCAGCAGAATCGAAAGCCCGTCCCGGTTCAGGTCGTCCAACAGGTGCAGGACCTCGTGCCGGGTGGTCAGGTCCACGCCCGATGTCGGTTCGTCCATCAGCAGAAGCTGAGGCCGGCGGACCAGTGCCCGGGCGACGAACACGCGCTGCTGCTGGCCTCCAGAGAGCTCCCGGATGTGGCGGTTCTGCAGCGAGGCGATTCCCAGCCGGTCGAGTACCCCGGCAACCTCGGCCCTCTCCGCCCGGCTGGGCCAGGGAACAATCCGGCCTCCGGCGCGGCCGACCAGTACGCACTCGGAGACGGTGATCGGAAAATTCCAGTCGATGGTCTCCACCTGAGGCACGTAGGCAACCGACAGGCCCTTTTGTCTCCTTACCGTGCCGGCCACCGGGGCCACGGTGCCCAGCAGCGCCCGAAGCAGGGTGGTCTTGCCCGACCCGGACGGGCCTACCACTCCGATGAAATCCTCCTGACGGACGTCCAGGCTGACGTTGACCAGTACCGGATCCCCGCCGTAGGCACAGGTGACCCGGTCGATGCTGATCAGCGGCGCCGCGGGGCTCATTGCGGGTAGTGGGCCGTGTCCGGGGCAACATCCGACACGTCGAATTCCTTGAGGGCCGAAGCGTCGCCGCCCAACGATTCAACCATCGTCACGAAATCGAAGCGCATCAGCCCCATCCAGGAGTGCTCGGGGTCACCCGGCCTGCCGGGAAGGTCGTCGTCGCGAAGCACGTCCACGTAGCGGATACCGGTCTCCCTGCCGATCTGCTCCAGGACCGGGCTGGGAAAAACCTCAGAGCCGAATATCGCCTTTACGTCCTCGGCTCTGACCTGGTCGATGAGGTCCGCCACCTCCCTGGGCGTCGGATCCTCAAAGTCGGAGACCTGAATGGCGCCGACAACTGTCCAGTCGTAGGTCTGCGCGAAATAGGCCCAGGCATCGTGGTATGTCAGCAGCTTACGGTCGTCCCGGGGAACAGTTGCGAAGCTGGTCCTCATCGCTTCGTCGAACTCGTCGATCCTGTTGGAGAAGGCTTCGAAGTTGGCTGCATAGGCGCCGGCGTTGTCCGGATCGCGCTCCGCCACCGTATCTTTGATTATCTCGGCATAGCGCCGTACCAGCGTTGGGTCGGTCCACAGATGGGGGTTGGGCTTACCTTCATCCCTGGGGAACGAGAAGTCGTAGAGGTACTCGTCTTCGCCGATCGTCAGGTTGCCCAGCTCCACCAGCTCACCGCCGTCCTTGAGGTTGCGCTCCGCCAGGTTTTTCGTCGGCTCTTCGAGCATCAGGCCGTTGATGAACACCACGTCGGCCCGGGAAAGTACCTCCGCCACGCTGGGAGACGGCTCGAAGGTGTGCGAGTTCGTGCCTTCCGGCACGATGCCGGTCACGTCCGCAAGGTCGCCCACCACATTCGAAGTGATGCTTGTGATGGGAGCGACCGTGGTGACGATCTGAAGCCGGCCCTCGGTAGGATTGGGGTCCGCGGCCCCGGTCGTCCCGGCACCGCAGGCGGCCAGGAGCACCGCACAGGTCAGACACAGCGTCTGCCGGGAAAAATTCCGTATCCTGCGCAGAACGGCCTCCTTGTTAGGAGCGGAAGTCTATGGCCAGAGGATGCTTATTGCAATCTAGTGGCGCATTGATCATCCCATCCGGCCGGGCCGGATGGGATGATCGAAGATCGATTTCGGCGGTGGAAGGAGGCAAGGGCACGGCAATGGTTGAGGGCGAGATGACCGAGCACTCCCCCAGGGTCGTGGATCTGTTCCAGCCCCTCCAGGTCCTGTTCGACCGGGGGCCCGACAACTGCCCCCTGCCCGAACACGTCCAGACTCTGTACGGCGGCGGGTTCGGCTTCGACGGCCCGCTGCTTTACGCGAACTTCGTGCAGTCCATAGACGGGGTGGTGTCGCTGAGGTCGGTACACTCTCCGGCTCCCGAGATAAGCGGCCACTCGCCGGCCGACCGCTTCGTGATGGCATTGCTGCGGGCCGCGGCGGACGGAGTCCTGGTGGGGGCAGGGACGATGAGGGACACCGCGCTGCCGTGGACTGCCCAATCGGTATACCCGCAGCTGGCAGCGGACTTCGCCCGGCTGCGGGCCGGTCTGGAAAAGCCTGCCGACCCCCGGCTCATCCTGGTGACCGCAAGCGGTGAGATCGACGTCGGACATCCGGCGCTTGCCGGGGCGATGGTGCTGACCACCGATCCGGGGGCCGCCAAGCTGGCCCCTTCGTTGCCCCCGGAGTGCGAGTTGCATGTCCTGCCCGGCGACGGCGAGATAGACATGGCCGAAGCTCTGCAGCTCATCAGGTCGCAAGGTCTGCGGTACGTGCTCAGCGAAGCCGGTCCCAATGTCACCGGGCAGCTGGTCGAGGCCGGGCTGCTCGATGAGCTGTTCCTTACCATCGCTCCGGTGTTCGCCGGAGGGGGCAACGGGGACGGGTCCGGGCTGCTGGAAGGTATCAGAATGCTTCCCGACCGCAGGGAGAGCCGGGAGCTCATCAGCGTCAGGCGCTCGGACAGCTACCTGTTCCTGCGATACGGCGCCCCCACCATCCAGGACCAACCGGTGCCCACTGCTTGACGGTCGCATGCGCATAGCTCTTGTTGCACCGTTGATCAGCCCGATTCGCGAGCCGCAGATCGGCGGTGTGGCGACCTTGTTGACCGACCTTGCCCTGGGTATACAGCAGGCGGGACACGAGGTCAGTTTGTTCGCAGCCTCCGGCTCTCGTATGGACGGGATCCATGTGGTGGATACCGGCATCCGTCCCGAGGAGCTGGCCGAAACCGTCTTTCGTCCCCTGGCCGCTGCCGCGCCGGCTTCGCAGTCCCGCCGGCGCAGCCAGCTTGCACGCCGGGCTTTCGAGAGGGTTTACGGTTTGGTCGCCGGCGGGCAGTTCGACGTGGTGCACAACCACAGCTTCGACGCCGAGG
>DATLGP010000160.1:0-3748 GCA_035540395.1 Actinomycetota bacterium | reverse complement strand
CACCGTGTCGAATCACGACCTTCCCGTTCGACCTAAGGGGTGAGAGGGTCCGGCAGAGTGACCCCGAACAAGAAGGAGGCGCACTACATGAAGTACATGATGATCATGCGGGGTACCGACGAGACGCTCGAGCAGTTCCAGGACCTGGACTTCAACGAGATCATGGATGCAATGGGACGCTACAACGACGAGTTGATCCGCGCCGGAGTGCTGGTCGCCGCCGAAGGCCTAGACGACGCCTCCCAGGGCGTGGTCGTCGACTACTCGGTACAGCCGCCCCTGGTCACCGATGGCCCCTACGGCGAGACCAAGGAACTCTTCGCCGGCTTTTGGATCCTGAACGTCGCCTCCAAGGAGGAGGCCGTCGAGTGGGCCAAGCGGGCGCCGTTGGCCGGCAAGGGAAGCAAGTGCGAGATCCGCCGGGTCTCCACGATCGATGAGTTTCCTCAGGACAACGAGTGGATCCAAAAAGAGCGGGCGTGGCGGGAAGCCACCGGTCAGCTATAGGTGGAGCGCCGGGCCATTGACCGATCCCAACGGCCGTGAGGCCGTCGCCGCAGTCTGGCGCATCGAGTCCGCAAGGATCGTCGGTGCGCTGGCGCGCTACACCGGGGACTTTGCGATGGCCGAGGACCTCGCTCAGGAAGCGCTGGCGGAGGCGCTCGTGAGCTGGCCTCGCGAGGGAGTTCCGGGAAATCCGGCGGGTTGGCTGCTCACGGTTGGCCGGCGCCGGGCTATCGATGCGTTCCGCCGCCGTTCTGCCCTCGACCAACGGTACGCCGCCCTGGCCCAGGACCTCGCCGAGGGCGGCGGCGCGTCAGAGAGCACACCCACCGATCCCGGCCGGGAGGCTGCAGATGTGCTGTGGGATCCGGACCGGATCGACGACGACGTCCTGGCTCTGATCTTCATCTCGTGTCACCCGCTGCTGTCGCCTGAGGCGCAGGTCGCGCTTACTTTGCGGGTGGTAGGGGGCCTGACGAGCGACCAGATCGCCCGCGCCTTCCTGGTGCCGCCCTCCACGGTGCTGGCCCGAATCACCCGGGCGAAGAAGACCCTCGGCGCAGCCCGGGTGGCGTTTGAGGTGCCGGCGGCGGAAGATCGCGCCCAAAGGCTGGGCTCGGTGCTCAGTGTGATCTATCTGATTTTCACCGAAGGATCTTCTGCCTCCTCCGGTAGAGACCTGATCCATTTCGACCTGGCGGGCGAAGCTCAGCGCCTCGCCCGGGTTTTGACCCGGCTGGTGCCTGACGTTGCCGAGGCCCATGGCCTGCTGGCGCTGCTCGAGCTGACTGCTGCGCGCTTTGGCGCCCGGACCGGGCCGGACGGCGAGCCGGTGTTGCTGGAAGACCAGGACCGCCGCCGCTGGGACCGCTCCGCCATCCGCCGGGGACAGGCCGCCCTTGCCCGCGCGCAGCAGCTCGGCCGGGGCTTGGGCTACTACGGCTTGCAGGCCGCGATCGCCGAGTGCCACGCTGTTGCGGCACGACCGGAGGAGACGAACTGGGAACGCATTGTCCTGCTTTACGAGGCCCTCGGGCGGCTCGCCCCGTCGCCGGTGGTGGAGCTCAACCGGGCCGTGGCCGTTTCCATGGCCTTCGGTCCTTCCGTCGCACTGCCGATCGTGGATGAGCTGGCCCGCGCGGGGGCGCTCGAGAGCTCCCACCTGCTGCCGAGTGTCCGCGCAGAGCTGCTGATCCGGCTGGGACGCACCGAGGAGGCTCGCATCGAGCTGCAGGCCGCCATAAGTCTGTGCGGCAACGAGCGCTCCCGAGGTGCCCTGGAGCGCAAACTCGCCGGCTGCGGCCGACCTTTCTGAGGGCGGCGACACGCTTCGGGATTGCGCACCGGGCCGCGAATCTAAGAACCGGCACAGATTCGCCGCATCACCGCAGCCGGCGACCGGTAGCATCGGGCAGCAGGAGACGACATGGCACACTCCGTCAGAACTGCCGACCTCGGCGGCAACCTCCGGCTCCCCTACGCCGATCAGGGCGAACCGTCGGGCCTACCGCTGGTGCTTGTTCACGGGTTCGGCGACTCCCACCGCTCATTCGACCTCGTGCTTGAACACCTGCCGGCGTCCATCCACGTCGTGGCGCCGACCCAGCGAGGCCACGGCGTGGCCGCCCGCCCGCCCACCGGGTACGGCCTGCCCGACCTGGCCGCCGACCTGCTGGCCTTCATGGACTCGGTAGGTCTGGACCAGGCGGTGATTGCCGGTCACTCCATGGGTAGTGCGGTGGCTCTGCGTTTTGCGATCGACCACCCGGAGCGCACTGCCGGCCTGGTCCTGGCGGGAGCAGCTTCGGGCATGAAGGGTACCCCGGCCGCCCGAGAATTCTGGGAGACCACCGTCTCCAAACTCACCGATCCGGTGGATCCCGGTATCGTCCGGGTGATGACCGAAGTCATACTGGCCGCCCCCGTGCCCCGGGAATTCGTGGAGACCATGACCGGCGAAGGAGCCAAGGTGCCGGCCTTCGTGTGGAAGGCGGTGTTCGAGAGTCGCTGGCGCCTCGAGGGCGACTTCTCGGATCAGCTGGGTCAGGTCAAAGCACCGGTGCTGGTTGTCTGGGGGGACCGGGACGCCCGCTACCCGCGCAGTCAGCAGGATGAGCTCCTGTCGGCTATCCCGGACTCACGGCTGGTCGTCTACCCGGGAGCCGGCCACTTGCTGCACTGGGAAGAGCCGGAGCGCTTCGCCGCCGACCTGACCGCTTTCGTTGAGGAGCTCCATCCGCGGGAGTGAAGTCCCTAAGCAATATTCCGTTACCCTAACGACTTCCAGCAGTGGGGAGCTCCCGACCAAACGAGGGTGCACTGAAGCAAACGTCAGCCGGTAGTGCCGGGGGGCGGTCCTCGAGACCGGGCCCGTGATCGAGGCTGAGTTCACCCGTATCGCTGCCGTCCTGGCGGTAGCTGCGGTCTGCGGCCTGGTCGCGGTACGGCTGCATCAGCCCCTGATCGTCGCGTTCATCGGAGTCGGCATTCTGGCCGGCCCGGTAGGGTTCGGCTGGGTGGAGGCGGGCGAGGGAGTGGACGTCCTGGCCAAGCTGGGCATCGCCCTGCTGCTGTTCCTGGTAGGCCTGAAGCTCGACTTCCACCTGATCCGCCAGACCGGCCCGGTGGCTTTGACCACCGGTCTCGGCCAGGTGGTCTTCACCTCGGCCGTGGGTTACGCAATTGCCATCGCCTTGGGCATGGACCCGGTAACGGCACTCTACGTCGCGGTGGCGCTCACCTTCTCCTCCACCATCATCATCGTCAAGCTGCTCTCCGATAAAAGGGAGCTCGAAGAGCTGCACGGCAGGATTGCCATCGGGTTTTTGATCGTCCAGGACATCGTGGTGGTTCTGGTAATGATCGGGCTCACCGCATTCGGCGCCGAGAACGGCGACCCGCGCCAGCAGGTGATGCGGGTCCTGGGCATCGGCGTAGCGCTGCTCGGCGGAACCGCGGTGTTCGCCCGGTGGATCCTGCCGGCCGTGCTGCCGTATATCGCCCGAAGCTCGGAACTGCTGGTGCTGTTCAGCGTCGCCTGGGCGGTGGCGCTTGCCGCCGCCAGTGATGCGCTGGGGTTCAGCTTCGAGGTAGGCGCCTTCCTGGCCGGTGTGGCTCTGGCCTCCACCCACTACCGGGAGGCGGTTGCCGCCCGGCTGGTGAGCCTGCGGGACTTCCTTTTGCTGTTCTTCTTCCTGGATCTCGGTGCCGGCCTTGAGTTCACCGATGCCGGCCGCCAGCTGAT
>DATLGP010000159.1:0-2153 GCA_035540395.1 Actinomycetota bacterium | reverse complement strand
AGCGCAATCTGGCCCTCTACATGATTGCCGTGCCGGTAGTCGCGGTCTTCACCACCTACGTTCTGGTGGTTGCCGGCAGGCTCGTCCGATCGGCCTTCGGCGCGATCGAGAGGCTGCTGTCGCGGCGTCTCCCCCGCCGCTGGGCAATCGCGATCCTGGGGCTGGCGGCTCTGCCGCTCGCCGTCACGATCGTCGATGTGATGATCGCCGGAAAGGTCTTCGGATCCCTGGACAAGGCATACCTGGCGGCGGACAGTAGCCTGGACGACACCGTCCCTGTTCCCACCACAACTCTACGGTCGGGCGGACCCGGCAGCCTCATTTCCTGGAATACGCTGGGTCGCCAGGGAAGGCACTTCGTTGCCGGCGGCCCCAACGCCGCCGCCCTCGAGGCCTTCAACGGTGCGGCTGCCCTCGAACCCATCCGGGTATACGCCGGTCTGGGTTCGGCCGGGACACCCGCCGAGCGCGCCCGTCTGGCCGTCGCCGAGCTGGAACGGACCGGGGCTTTCTCCCGCCGGGCGCTGGTGGTAATCACGACCACCGGGACCGGTTGGGTCGATCCCCACGGCATCGATCCGGTGGAGTACCTCTACAACGGAGATACCGCAGCCGTGGCCATCCAGTACTCCTACCTGCCCAGCTGGTTCGTCATGCTCACGAACCAGGATTTGTCCAAGGAGGCCGGAAGGGCCCTGTTTCAGCAGGTGAGGGCCCGGTGGGAGCAGATTCCGGAACCTTCGCGGCCGGAGCTATTGCTATACGGCGAGAGTCTCGGAGTCTTTGGCTCGGAGGCGATGTTCGCCGATCCTGAGACGATTGGGGAATCAACCGACGGGGTGTTGTGGGTGGGCCCTCCCCGCGCCAGCCGGCTATGGAGCCACTTCACCAGCCGCCGCAACCCGTCTTCGCCGGTGTGGCAACCCGTGTACGGGAATGGGGACCGTGTTCGCTTCGGCTGGGATGGCGAAAGCCTTTCGCAACCGGGCGGCGATTGGCCCCGCCCGCGGGTCGTCTACCTCCAGCAAGGGTCTGACCCGATTACCTGGTGGAGTTCGGATCTGCTGTTCGGGCGTCCCGACTGGATGAGACAACCCCGCAGTCCGGGGGTCTCGGAACGGATGTTCTTCGTTCCGATTGCCACGTTCCTACAGACGACGCTCGACCTGCTGGTGAGCACCGACGTCCCCGAGGGCCACGGCCACCGTTTCGGCACCGCTCAGGCAGAGGCCTGGGCAGCGATCCTCGAACCGCCCGGGTGGGCACCTCAGGACATCAGGCGGCTGGTCGCCGCGTTGGCCTCCTGACGGCATTAGGGAAGCCATAGACGCGCGCTGCCCAGTATGTTGACTACCATACCCTAGGGGGGTACGGTATGCTCAAAATAGGGGGAGATGCACTAAGATGAGCAGCTCGTACAAGTCGCCTTCAGATGGAGCGGCGTTCAGATACTGACAATCACCGCAAGGCGATGAGCCAAATCCAGTCGGAGCATCCACTGGCAAGGGCGATTGTGGCGGCCGCTTCTGCAGCCGGACCCCCGCCCACGGCCGAAGGCTTTAGAGCACGAACCGGTCGGGGCGTAGAGGCGACCGTAGGTGGCGCACGTGTCGCCATCGGAGGCCCCGCTCTGCTGCGAGAGCTTGATCTCCAAGAACCGGAAGCGATGGCACCCCAACTGGCGGAGTGGAAAAAGCGCGGAGCGGCAGTATTGTACGTCGTCCGGGATGGCAACATCGTCGGCGCCTTCGCTCTCGAGGATGAAATTCGCCCGGAATCGCCCCAGGCCGTCGAACAACTGCACCGACTCGGAATCCGGGTTGCGATGATCACCGGGGATGCTAAGCAGGTGGCAGGGGCCGTGGGCAAGGCCCTCAACATTGACGAGGTGTTCGCTGAGGTTCTGCCAGAGGACAAAGAAAGAGCGGTAAGTCAGCTGCAGGGACGGGGTCTGACGGTCGCGATGGTGGGTCACGGAGTGAACGACGCACCGGCTCTGGCTTCCGCCGATGTCGGTATCGCGATCGGCGCAGGAACCGATGTGGCGATTGAGTCGGCGGGCGTCGTGCTAGCTTCGTCCGATCCTCGCTCCGTGGGGGGGGTAATTCGGCTCTCGCGAGCGAGCTACCGCAAGATGCTGCAGAACCTGGGGT
>DATLGP010000158.1:0-2191 GCA_035540395.1 Actinomycetota bacterium | reverse complement strand
GTTCGTCCAGGAGGAAGACCGCCGGCTCCCGCACCAGCGCTCGGGCCAGGGCGACCCGCTGCCGCTCACCGCCCGACAGCTGGCGGGGCTTTCGCTTCAGCAGGTGTCCGATGCCCAGAAGGTCGGCCGCCCACTGCACCTTCGCCGGCCGCTCCTGAGGGTCGGTCCCCTGGGCCTTCAGGGGAAATACGATGTTGTCGTAGACGGACTTGTGCGGGTAGAGCGCGTAGCTCTGGAAGACCATCGCGATCCGGCGGACCCGGGGGGGCAGGCCCGCCATCGGCTCTCCGGCAATGAAGACCTCGCCCGAGGTCGGTTGCTCCAGGCCGGCAATCAACCGCAGCAGGGTGGACTTGCCGCTGCCCGAGGGCCCGAGGAGAACGAGGTACTCGCCCTCCTCGGTCAACAGGTTGAGGTTGTCGACGGCAGGGTGCTGCCCGTCGAAGGCTTTGGTCAGGTTGCGAGCCTCGACGATAGCCATCAGCCGGCCGGGGTGGCCCGACTACCTTTCTCCGCCGACCAGCCCGTTCTGCCTCCACTTCTGGAAGATCGTCCGTACCTGGGCGTCCGCCTCCTCGACTGCCTGCTGGGCGCTCATCTGACCGCGGGCCGCCTTAGCCATCATCTGAGGCAGAACGAAGGTGCTGAACACCTCACCGATTGCGGCGTTGGTGGGGCCGGGGTGCCCGACGTTGGTGCTCCAGCTCTCGGCGTCCTTCAGCAGCGCCAGCTTGCCCGCCGGCCGGGACTCGTACGGGTCGTCGTCGAGCCAGTCGCCGGCCTCCTCCACGGTGTCGGGAAACGCCGGCAGCGTGTAGAGCTCGGAGTTGTTCGTCGCAGCGGAGTAGTTGGCCAGCAGATGGAGGATGAACTCCTTGGCGGCATCCGGGTTGGCGGCGTGGTTCGGGACCACGTAGATCGGAATGGCATGGGCGGAAGCCAGCCCGCTGCCTCCCGGACCGGTCAGCGGGGCGCTGAATCCGATGTCGGCGGCCACCTCCGGGTTCACCTTCTGGGCCGAGCGGTAGGCCGAGATGGAGTTGAGGATGTAGGACAGCTGGCCGGCGATCAGTCCCTGGTTGTTGGAGGCGGCGTTCCAACCGAACACCTCGTCGGTCATTGCCCCCCGGAAGAGCCGGGTCATCATCTCGACTGCCGCCACCGTCTCCGCCGAGTTCAGCGTGACGTTCTGTTCCGCGTCCTGGACCGACCCGCCGAAGCTCCAGATCAACGCCCGGGCCGCCATGTTGGAGTCGATCTCATTAGACATCCCCAGACCCAGCGGGATGTTCTGGTCCGTCTTGATCCTGGTGCCGCCCTCGAGCAGTTCCTCGTAGGTGGTGGGGCCGTCGCCCATTCCCACTCCCTCCCACAGGCTGGTCCGAAAGTTCCCGGGGTCCGGCGCCCACCCGTGACAAAAGCCCCAGAACTTCTCGGTCCGAGGGTTGTAGGTGCTGCGGGTGCACAGGGCGAGCTGCTCGCCGAAGCGTGACTCGGCCTCGCGGTTCAAATCGGTCAGGTCCATGAGGCTGGGTTCGAGGGACGACGGCGGGAAGATGAACTCGATCAGGTCGTGGCCTTGCCCGGCTGCTATCTCCGAGCCGGCGCGCGCCGGGATCTCCGCCTGGTCGATGTGGTCGACGGTCACGTTGACGCCCACCTGCCGGCCCCAGTCCTGGGCGAACGGGTCGAACCACTCGTCGTGCTTGGGGACGAAGTGGCTCCACTGCAGGATCCTCAGGTCCCCCGACAGCCTGACCGAAGGGGTCGCGGCCGGAGCGAAGGTGCCGGTAGCGCTCCCCCCCCTTCCTCCGTTTCCGCAACCGGTTGCCGCAGCTGCTGCGGCGAGCGCAACCAGCCTCAAGAATTCCCGTCGTGAAAGAGCACGCATCATCCCAGCCTCCCTGCCCTCAAGGAATATTTGCGGGCAGAAGAATACATTTTTGACCAGCGCAATGGCGGGGCTTTTCAGGACAGCGTTCACCCCTCCTCAGGTGCGAGTGAAGCCCCTGCAGCCAGGATCTCCGGGTAATGGTTCGGCAGCTGCAAGTACGCCCTCACCCCCCCGGGAAACCCCGCCGCCTGCGAGCGGGAGTCATGTACGTGCGCTACGATTCGCGGGTGAACTCATCCGTAGAAGCCAAGGGCCCCACCCAGGTCCAGCTGCACATCGAAGTTCCCGTCGAAGAGC
>DATLGP010000157.1:0-10938 GCA_035540395.1 Actinomycetota bacterium | reverse complement strand
GCAGCCCGGGAGCCGGACATCGTAGACCTGGCCAGCTTCCTCAATGCCATGGGCGCCCAGGTCTGGGGTGCCGGAACCTCCACCATCGAGATCACCGGCGTTCGGCAGATGCACTCAACCTCCTACCGGGTCTCGGCCGATCCGATAGAAGCGGGGACCTTCGCCCTGGCCGTGCTGACCACCGGAGGAGAAGCGGAGCTGGTGGGGGCGCAGCCGGAGACAATGGAGATCTTCCTGGAAAAGCTCGAACTCGCGGGGGCCGAATGGGCTCCTACCGACGGTGGCATCAGGGTGACCGCCGACCATCGCGCGCGCTCGGTGGACTTCGCCACCTTGCCCTACCCGGGCTTCCCCACGGACCTGCAGCCTCAGATGATGGCGTACCTGACCACCGCCGAAGGCACCAGTATCGTCACCGAAAACGTCTTCGAGAACCGTTTTGCCCACGCCCAGGAGCTGGTAAGGATGGGTGCCGACATCCGTACGGAAGGACATCATGCGGTGATCCGGGGGGTGCGAAGGCTGCAGGGCGCTCCGGTCAAGGGATCCGATCTGCGGGCCGGGGCGGCTCTGGTGGTTGCTGCCCTGGGGGCTGAGGGCCAGACCGAGGTGCACGATTTTCATCACGTCGAACGGGGCTACGAGGATTTTGCGGGCAAGCTGCAAGGGCTGGGCGCCTCAGTGGAACTGGCCGAGGAGACTACGTCACTTCCCGTCTAACCCGAGAACGAGGTTTTTTGATCGCGACACCGCCCACCCATTCGAAACGTCATAGGCCCCTGCGGATCAGCCAGTAGACGTACAGCCCGGCAACCAGCACCGCAACCATCCCGATGGGCGCGATCGCGCTGACGATCCTGTCCTGCCGGCTGCGTGGCGGTCTGGGAACCGGCTCGCCGGGCGACTCGTACGGCGGCAGCACCGTCTGCGGCACGCCGCCTCCCGGCGATTCAGGAACCGGATCGGCCGGCGGGACGGTGGCCTTTGCCGGTACGGCCGGCACGAGGGCCCCGACCAGCAGCAGGGCAAGGAACAGACGGCGCAGCGGGATCCGGGGGCCTGGTAGCAATCTCATCGGTGCCGAGAGTAACCGATAGCCGGCTTTTGCAACGGGCAGAGTGCGTCCGGCCCCGACCGTCCGCTCCCGTCCGCGCGGGTTAGGGCTATCCTGGAGACCGATGCGGCTGCAAGAGACACTTCCCGTCGAGACTCTGCCCCTCCCCACGCCCTTCGGGGTCGGCCAGGTCAATGTCTTCATCGTTGCGGTGGAGCCCCTCACCCTGGTGGATGCCGGAGTGAACACGCTGGCCGCCGAGAATGCTCTCAAGCTGGGCTTTGCCGCCAAGGGCCTGTTCCTGGAGTCGTTGGAACGCATCCTGGTGACGCACGGCCACCCTGACCACTACGGGCTGGTTCCGCTCATCTGCAACGGAGGCGGCCAGGTTAAGGCCTACATGGGAGCCAGGGAGATCGAGCGCATCGCCGACACCGGGCCGGTGTGGGAATGGAGCCGCCGTCTTCAGGAAGCCGGCTTTCCGGAGATCCTGCTCAAGGAGTTATCCAAGCTTGAGAAGAGGGTGAACCGGGTTCACAAGGTGGCGCAACTCAAGTGCCGCCCGATCCAGGCCGGCGAGGCTTTCGAGTTCCGGGGCTTCACTTTGGACGCCGTCTTGTTGCCGGGCCACACCGAAGGGCACATGGGCTTTTTGGAGCGCAAGCACGGGATCCTGTTTGCGGGTGACACTCTGCTTCCGCATGCCTACCCCAACCCGCTGATCGAGCCAATTTTGGAACCGGAAGGTGACTCGCCCAGCCGTAGTAGGCACAGCCTCAAGCATTACCTCGAGACGCTGGATCTGCTTCAGTCTATGGAGCTGAGAACGGTGTATCCGGGCCATGGGCCCGTCATCACCAATCCAGGGGAGACCATCAGCTTCATGCGCCAGCACCATGCCCGCCGGCTCGATCAGGTCAATGACTGCCTGACGGCCGGCGGGGTCACGGCGTTCGATGTCTCAGTGGTCCTCTACCCGGCGGCACAGTCGTACTGCCGGTTCCTTGCGGTCTCGGAAGCCGTGGCCCACCTGGACGTGCTGGTCGAGCAGGGCCGGGCCACCAACGAGATCAGGGACGACGGAGTGGAGTACTTCTCCAGAGCCTGAAGCTTCGGCCCTAGGTGTTCTCGTCGTCGCCGCCGCTCACCGCGTCGGCAAGCTTGGATTCCCACTTCATGCCCGGCTCACCGGACATGATTCCCGCCATCTTCTGGCCGGTGGTCAGGGCGTCGCCCTCGTCGGAGGACTCGTCGCCCTTTAGGACACTGGCAAACTTCTCGCCCTCGCTCTTGTCGCTCATGGAGTCGGTCTCGGCTTGCTTTTGCGCCAGAACCTGGTTGGCCTGGTCCTGCGCCTCGGCCTGCTCCTGGTCCGAAGGAGCGGATGCTCCGGCGGCCACTGCGCCCGGACCGGACGGGGCCGGCTTAGAATCCTCCCCCTCGCCGGTGGGGGGTCCGCCCTGGGCGATTGACTCGTCGGCTTCGGCCTCTACGCCGCCGCCGCCGCCGTAGGTGCCGCCGAACTGCGCCTTGGCCCGCTCGCCGGCCTCCATGACATCCTCTTCCGACGCCCGGGGGAACTCCTGCTGGGGCTGGTCGGGTAGCTCGCTCGCGCCTCCCGCCGAGGTGCCGTCGGGGTTGTTCTCGAGGTTACCCCACTTCTTGGTGCCTTCCTGGTTGGAGATGTTGTCCTGCATGCGATCTCCGGCGTTCTCCCTGATTTCCTGATCCATGTCCTCCATGGGGGTGTCCTTTCTTCCGCTCTTCGGTCTTCCGCACTTGGGAAATCTATAACTTTTTGGAAAATAGCCTTCAAGCAGGCCTGCCTCGTACGTACCCGATAGCGCAGGCGGTGAAACAGCGCCCAGGTGCGCCGGGCAGCGCCTAGAATGGGACCCGTATGGTCTACCTGGATTACGCAGCCACAACCCCGATGATGGACGAGGTCATCGCAGCCATGCTGCCCTACCAGCAGCAGTACTTCGGCAACCCCTCGAGCGTCTATGCAGCCGGCCGGGAGGCCAAAAAGGGCCTGGAGGAAGCCAGGGAGAAGGTGGCCGCCGCCATCGGGGCACAGCCCGCCGAGGTCGTCTTCACCGCAGGCGGAACCGAGGCGGACAATCTGGCTCTCAAGGGGGCCGTCGCGAAGGCAGACCCCAGGCGCCGGCACGTGATCACCACCTCCATCGAACACCACGCCGTCCTGCATTCCGCCGAATGGTTGGAACGGCAGGGTTGCCGGGTGACCTTTCTTCCGGTGGACAACAATGGGATCCTCAACCTCGACGCCTTGAAGGCCTCGCTGTCGCCGGAGACTTCCCTGGTATCGGTGATGCTCGCGAACAACGAGGTAGGTACCATCCAGCCCTTGCGCGAGGTAGTGGAGATCGTGAAGGAGCACAGCCGGGCAGTCGTCCACACCGATGCTGTCCAGGGTTTGGGTAAGATCCCGGTGGATGTCGAGGCGTTGGGCGTGGACATGGCGGCATTTGCCGCCCACAAGCTCGGTGGTCCGAAGGGGGTGGGGGCCCTTTATCTCCGGCGCAAGACCGCCATCGCCCCCCAATTGCACGGCGGCGGCCAGGAACGGCAGTTGCGCAGTGGTACGCCTAACGTCGCCGGGATCGTGGGCTTCGGGACGGCGGCCGAGGTCTCGGCATCCGAGGTTGCCGGCCAGGGAGTAAAACTCGCCGAGCTCAGGGACCGGCTGCAGGACCGGATCGTTCACGCGATCCCGGACGTCTCGGTTAACGGTGGCGACGGCCCCCGGGTTCCCGGCACCCTCAGTGTCTGCATCCAGGGGGTGGAGGGGGAGTCCCTGCTGCTGATGCTCGACTCCAGGGGGGTGGCCGCGTCCAGTGGATCTGCCTGCGCCTCGGGTTCCCTGGAACCCTCCCACGTGCTGATGGCGATGGGGGTAGCGCCGGAAACGGCTCATGGATCACTGCGGCTCTCGATGGGGAGGGGAAGTCTCGGCCTCGATGTCGACGCCCTGGTGGAAACGCTGAGCCAGGTAGTGGCCCGGCTGCGATCGATCGCCCCCCGCTTCGCCAAGAGCGCCAGCTGATGAGCAGACCCAGGCGTAAGGCGGTTGTAGCCATGTCCGGGGGAGTCGACTCCTCGGTGGCGGCTGCCCTGATGAAGGAAGACGGCTACGACGTCACCGGCATCATGCTGAAGCTGTGGAAGGGTGAAGCCGCCAACAACGAGAGCGGCTGCTGCTCGCTGGATGCGGCCGAGGACGCCCGCAGGGTGGCGCAGGTTCTGGACATCCCGTTCTACGTCCTGAATTTCGCCGACGAGTTCTCGAGTACGGTGGTCGACCACTTCACCCGGCAGTACGCAGCGGGCCTTACGCCAAACCCCTGCGTCGAGTGCAACCGGAGCATCAAGTTTGCCGCGCTCCTGGATCGGGCTCGGATGTACGAGGCCGACGTGCTGGCTACCGGCCACTACGCCCGCACCGACTGCGTGGATGGCAGGTACCGCCTGCTGCGGGCCCGCGAACCCGGCAAGGACCAGAGCTATGTCCTGTACATGCTGGGTCAGGAAGAGCTGGAGCTCGCCAGGTTCCCGGTAGGCCGCTACTCCAAGCCCGAGATCCGCCGGATAGCGGCGTCGCTGGGACTTAGGACCGCGGGAAAGCCCGAGAGCCAGGATCTTTGTTTCGTTCCCAACGGCAACACCCATGCTTTCATCGCCCAGAAGGTGCCCGAAGGTTCGGTCCCCGGCCCGATCGTCACCTCTGAGGGCCGGAAGCTGGGAACGCACAAGGGCTTCGCCCACTACACCGTCGGCCAGCGTAAGGGTCTTGGGATCGGTGTCGGACTGCCGTTGTACGTGACCGAGATCCGCTCGTCGGACAACACCGTGGTTGTCGCCGGTTCGGGCGAGATGCACGTTGATCACATCTCGGTCGAGGAGGTCTCGTTCGTGGCCGGCCCGCCCGAGCCGGAGTTTCGGGCCGATGTCATGACCCGCTATCGGGGGCCGCAGGTCTCAGCGGTGGTACGGGTGGACGGCGACGGTGCCACGGTGACGTTCGAGACGCCGCAGCCCCGGCCGGCGCCCGGCCAGACCGCAGTGTTCTACCGGGGGGAAGAGGTGCTGGGCGGCGGAACCATCGGGAGCGTGGGACGGCGCAAGGAGCCGTCCCCGCCCGGCGACGGCCGCCAAGAGCCGGCGGCTTGAGCGATCAGGATCCGTCCCCGCTCGAGCGCATCCTCCGCCTACGGGAGCTGATCGACTACCACTCGCAGCGCTATCACGTTCTGGACGACCCGGAGGTGTCGGACGCAGAGTACGACGACCTCGTCCGTGAGCTGGCCCAGCTGGAGGCCGCCCATCCCGAGCTCGTAACCGACGACTCACCCACCCAGAAGGTCGGCGCAGCCCCCTCCGGGCTGTTCGCCGCGCTGAAGCACCCGAGCCCGATGTGGTCCCTGGACAATGCGTTCAGCCTGGAGGAGCTGGTCTCGTGGGGGAAACGGGTGGAGCGGATCCTGGGATCGGCTGCCGACTTCTACTGTGAGCTGAAGGTCGACGGCTTGGCGGTGAACCTGGTCTACGACAAAGGGGAGCTGTCAACTGCCGCCACCCGGGGCGATGGCCGCAGGGGTGAGGACATCACTCCGAACGTGCGGACGATCGTCTCGGTTCCCAAGGCGCTCGCCGGTCCTCAAGTCCCCGGGTTCCTTGAAGTCCGGGGCGAGATATTCATGCCGGTCGCCGAGTTCGAGGAGCTGAACGAGAGCCTGGTGGCCGGGGGGCTCCGCCCGTTTGCCAATGCCCGCAACTCTGCTGCAGGCTCTCTGCGGCAGAAGGATCCCTCCATAACCGCCGGCCGGCACCTGGGTCTGTTCAGCCACACCGTGGGGTCGGTCTCCGGGCGGCGCTTTCGCAAGCACTCCGAGCAAATGCAGTACCTGATGGAACTGGGCCTGCCGGTCATGGAACACAACCGGTCGTTCGAGGAGCTGCAGGCGGCGTACGAGTTCTGCCGGCACTGGGAGAACCACCGCCACGACCTCGCGTTCGAGGTGGACGGCGTGGTGGTCAAGGTCGACGATCTGGCGGCCCGGGAGGAGCTGGGATACACGTCGAAGAGTCCCCGCTGGGCGATCGCCTACAAGTTCCCGCCGGAGGAGAAGACCACCAGGCTGCGTAACATCGTCGTCAACGTGGGCCGGACCGGTGCGGTCACACCCTTCGCCATTCTGGAGCCGGTGAGGCTCTCGGGCGCCATGGTGTCTCAGGCCACCCTCCACAACGCCGACGAGGTGGCCCGCAAAGACATTCGCATCGGCGACACCGTCCTGGTCCGCCGGGCGGGCGAGGTGATTCCCCAGGTCATCGCGCCGATCGTGTCCAAGCGGACCGGGGAGGAGAAGGCCTTCACCATGCCCACCCACTGTCCGGTTTGCGGGACCGAGCTGGTACGGGAGAGCGGTGAGGCGGTTTGGCGCTGTCCCAACGACGAATGTCCTTCGCGCGGTGTCGAGGAGCTGTTCCACTTCGCCAGCAGGGGAGCCATGGATATCGAGGGTCTGGGCTACAAGGCGGCCTACCAGTTGCGGGATATGGGATTTGTCAGGGACCCGGGAGACGTCTACTCGCTGACCAGGGATCAGCTTTTACAGCTGCCCCTGTTCGGGGAAAAGAAGGCCGATCAGCTCCTGGGATCGATCGAGCGGTCCAAGGGCGCGGGCCTGGCCCGAGCGCTGGTGGCCATCGGTATCCGGGATGTGGGCCCGCCGACGGCCCGCCTGCTGGCCGATGAGTTCGGTTCGATGGACCGCGTGGCGTCGGCGACGGTTGAGGAGCTTACCGCCGTCGACGGAATCGGCCCGATAGTGGCCCAGCGCATCCGGGCCTACTTCGATTCACCGCGCAACCAGGGGATCGTCCGCAAGATGCAGCAGGCGGGAGTTCGGCTGGAGCAGGAGAAGGCACAAATTCCCCAGGGCCACCTCAGCGGGAAGAGCTTCGTGCTCACCGGCGGCTTGGAGCGATGGAGCCGTGACGAGACCCAGCGCCTGATCGAACAGGCCGGCGGGAGGGTCGTCTCCAGTGTTTCCAAGAAGATTGACTACGTGGTGGTCGGTGAGAAGCCGGGATCCAAGCTGGCACGAGCCGAGGCCTTGGGATTACCGCTTCTGAACGAAGAGGGCCTGGGAAAGCTACTGGAGAACAGCAGCTAGAGTCCTCATCGGTCAGCCGCCCGAGGAATCATCCCACTCGGTGGATGCCGATTCACCGGTGTTCCGGCATCCGCAGCTTTGTTCTTGCATGACCGATCCGGTTGCCGGATGGGATACGAAAGACCTGAGGCTGATGTCCCCGATCGGGCCGAGTTGCTCAACGATGGCAAAGAATTCTTTGTCGACGTTCAAATTGATCCTCCGGTAGAAGACGACACCTGTAGTCGGCGGAACTGCCGGGTTCCGATGGTCGTCGTAGGAAAGCGGGGCAGGTGGCTGAGGGGCCGGCCCTGCCGGGCGACCACCCCATTTACGCCATTCTTGGGCGTCCGGAAGCTCATACCCCGATAGTCGGTTCGTTATGCGGCACGGCCCGGATTACAGATGCCTGATTCACCGGCGTCAAAGCCCAGACACATGTCGATACCAAAAAACCCCGCCGGCTTCGAGCCGGCGGGGTTCGTTGAATGCCTGGTAGGGTCTAGCGCTCCAGAACCCTGCCCTTGAACATGCCGGTCTTGATGGCTACGTTCTCCACGTTGCCGAAGTTGTCCTCAACCTGCTTCCAGTTCACTACGTTCCAGAAAGCCTCGATGTAATCGGGCCGGCGGTTCTGGTACTTGAGGTAGTAGGCATGCTCCCACAGGTCCAGGCCCAGAATCGGGGTGTGGCCGCCCATCAACGGAGAGTCCTGGTTGGGCAGACTGAGGACCAGCAGCTTCTTCTGGTCCTTGGTCTTGCGCTCGCCGGCGGCGATGACGATCCAGGCCCAGCCGCTTCCGAAGTGATTCATTGCGGTCTGTTTGAAGACATCCTGCAACTGGCTGAACGAGCCGAACTGCATCTCGATCGCCGTGCCCAGCGGGCCTCGGGGCTCGGAGTCCTCCTGGTTGGGCGTGAGCGTCTTCCAGAACAAGCTGTGGTTGGCGTGCCCGCCGCCGTGGTTGCGCACGGGCTTTTGGATGCGCTCCGGCAGGTTGGCATAGTCCTCGAGCAGCTGCTCCACCGTCTTGTCGGCGAGGCTCTCGCCTTCCATTGCGGCATTCAGCTTGTCGATGTAGGTCTGGTGGTGCTTCTTGTGGTGGACCTCCATGGTCTCAGCATCGATATGAGGCTCGAGTGCGTCGTATGCATACGGCAGGTCGGGCAGTGTGTATTTTGCCATCGCGTGTGCTCCCTCTTGTCGGCGGGTTCGGTGAGGTTCGCCGCCTGTAGAAATCCTGTGATCTAGGCTAAATCTACCCCAAGTGGCTGTTTGGGCAAGATCCTAGGCGTCGCCAAGGGTTTGCAGGAGGATGCGGACCGCCTGCGCCGGAGAGGCAGCCAGCGGGATCGGAGCAGCTTGCGGCCCCACGGCTGCGCTCCAGGTGTCGATGCCCGCGATCGGCTTGTCCAGCTTCAGCGCCAGGGCGATCTCGGACAGGGTCCCAAAGCCGCCGCCAACGGCTAGAACGGCATCGCTGCTGCGCACCACCAGTACGTTGCGCATTTCGCCCATGCCGGTGGGCACGGACATATCGAGCCACGGATTGCCCTCATACCGGGAGTTGCCCGGCAGGATGCCCAGCGTGGAACCTCCGGCCAGTTTCGCCCCCCGGCACGCCGCCTCCATGGCCCCCCGGCCGCCGCCGGTCACCAGAACCGCGCCGGCCTTTGCGATGCATGCCCCGGCCTCCTCGGCGATACCCAGTACCTCCGCCGAGGCTTCAGATGGTCCGATGAGACTGATGTAGGTTCGAGGGGTCACTTAACCTCCCGGGCTTCAGCCGACTACGCGTTGTTTATATTAGACAGCCGGGCGGCCTAAGCCTACGGAGGAAGAAGATGCTGAACGCGGCGCTGGCAGGGAAACGTTATCCGGCCTCGACGTACGAGGTGACCGCCGGCGCCATCCGAAAGTACGCCCAGGCGACCAACGACCGGAACCCCTCGGTGAACTCCGACCACCCGGTGGCACCGCCGGCATTTCCTTGCGTCATGGGCATCGACCAGCTCAACCGGGTGATGTACGACCCGGAGCTGGGGGTGGACATGGCAATGCTGGTCCACGCCCGGCAGGAGCATCGGATCTTTGAGCCGATAAGAGCAGGAGACCTGCTGGAGGTGGTCACCCGGCTGGAGGAGGTCGATCTTGCGGATACCGGACATACCTTCACCGTAGCGACGTCGCTCACCAACCGGGAAAACCGGCTCGTGGGAGAGGCCAGGAGCACGATGTTCATTCGACGCACCGGAATGGTCAAGGGCACCCCCGACAAAATCGAGGCGGGCGAAACGCTTTTCGAAGCCACCGAACAGGTGGCCGAGGACCAGGCCGCCCGGTATGCGGAGGCATCCGGCGACCACAACCCGATTCATCTGGACCGGGCAGCTGCCCGGGAGGCGGGATTTCCCGGGGTGATCCTGCACGGCATGTGCACGATGGCGTTTGCCTGCAAGGCGATGGTGGACAACCTTGCCGGTGGGGACCCGTCCCGGGTGGGGCGGATCGCAGTTGAGTTTTCCCGGCCGGTGTTTCCCGGTCAGACCCTCATCACCAGGGCATGGAGGGTTCCCGATGACCCGGGTGCCGGAGACGTGGCAGCCTACGGATTCGAAACCGTCAACTCCCGGGGATCGGCGGTGTTGAAGTCGGGCCGTGTTGAGATTGTTGACTCCAGATAACACGGTTCTCCCTGGTTTTCGCCAGGCCGGAGGTTATAGTGAGTCCGTCCATCACACAGAAACGGGTTTCTTGGCGTGAGTTTTGTTAGAAATGCGCTTATCTACCTCGGCTTCGTTGAGGACGATCTCCAGGGCGAAATAGCCTCGTACGGAGATCCCCAACCCCGGCGCAACGCCCGGCAGGAGCCGGAACGTTACGACCCGCAGGTGCGGGCCTACGACGAGCGCTGGGAGGCGTCCCCGTCCGGCTACGAGGAGCCCAGGGGCTACGAAAACACCCGGACGTACGAGTACGAGGAGCCGCGCGACCCCCGGCAGAGCCGCGGGCCGCAAAGCGTTGAGCAGATGGCCTCGGTGCATCCGCTGGCGCCCAAGGCCATGGGACAGATGCACATCGTCCGTCCCGAGTCCTACGGTGATGCCCAGCAAATCGGGGACCGCATGCGCCGGGGCCTTCCGGTGATCGTCAACCTCGAGGAAGCGGAAGGCGAGCTGGCGAGGCGCATCGTTGCCTTTGCCAGCGGGCTGGTCTACGGGCTGGACGGTAATCTGCAAAAGCTGTCCCGCCGCATCTATCTCATCACGCCGGCCGAGATGGAGGTGTCCTCCGAAGACACCCGCCGCCTGGTCGAGGACTCCGGACTGGGCTTCTAAAGCCTTATCAGGTACGCAGTACCGCAACACCCCCAAGCCGCCCCGTCGCAAGCGCCGTCAGAGCCTGGTCGGCGTCCTCCATTGCGAACGGCCGGGTCTCGATCTTAAGCTCCAGCCTGCCTGCCAGCTCAAAGAACTCGTCGCCGTCCCGTCTGGTGTTGGCCGTGACGGTGGTCAGCGTCTTCTCGTTGAAAAGATGACGCTGGTAGTCGAGCGATCCCGGCTCCGTCACGTGGATCCCGGCTACCGCCAGCGTGCCCGCCCGGTCAAGCGCATCAAGGATCGGGGGGATCAGATCCCCTGCCGGGGCGAAGAGGATCGCGGCATCCAGCGGGCGGGGCGGAGGGGATCCGGCATCCCCGGCGG
>DATLGP010000156.1:0-7590 GCA_035540395.1 Actinomycetota bacterium | reverse complement strand
ACAGGGCGGAGACCGTGGCCGGACAGGTTGCCGGTGCGATAATCAGCGCCCGGCTCTTCGAAGAAGCTCAGGCCGCCCGCCGGGCGGCGGACGAGGCAAACCAGGCCAAAAGCGCCTTCCTCGCCAACATGAGCCACGAGATCAGAACCCCGATGAATGCGGTCATCGGCATGACGGACCTTTTACTTACGACCGAGCTGACCTCGGAACAGCGCGATTACATAGAGGTCATCGAACAAAGCGGCGAAGGCCTGCTTGCCATCATCAACGACATCCTTGATTTTTCGAAGGTCGAGGCCGGCAAGCTCGAGCTCGAAAAGGAGCCCTTTGACATCCGCACGTGCGTAGAGGCCAGCCTGGAACTGCTTGCGCCCAAGGCGGCAGCCAAAGGTCTGGAGTTGGTGGGCGCGGTGGAGGAGGACGTTCCTCAAGCGGTGGCCGGCGACGAACTGCGCGTGCGACAGATCCTGGTCAACCTGATCGGCAATGCGGTCAAGTTCACGGAGAAGGGCGAGGTGGTGGTCTCGGTTAATGCGCTCCAGAAGGAAAGCGACGGCCCGACCGAGCTGACATTCTCGGTCTCGGACACCGGCATCGGCATCCCCGAGGACCGGCTCGACCGGCTGTTCCAGTCCTTCAGCCAGGTGGACGCCTCCACCACCCGGCGTTACGGCGGCACCGGTCTGGGGCTGGCCATCAGCCAGCGGTTGGTCACGATGATGGGCGGCAAGTTGTGGGTGGAAAGCGAAGTCGGCCGCGGCACCACGTTTCGGTTCACGATCCTGGTCGACCCGTCTACCACGGCTCCGGCCGAGCGGGTCAAGGAAGCGGAATCTATCCGCGGGCGGCACGCACTGGTTGTGGACGACAACGAGACCTCCCGCCGGATCCTTGTCGGACACTGCAACGCGTGGGGCCTAACCACCCGTGAAACGGGTTCGGCGGTGCAGGCGCTGGAGTGGGTGACCACGGGCGAGACTTTCGATGTGGCCATCGTCGACTTGAACATGCCGGAGATGGACGGCATTGCCGCCGGCCGGCAGATCAAGGACCGGGCCGGCCCCCGGGCGCCCGCAATCGTGTGCCTGTCTTCGCTGGGCATCGATCGCCGCGGCGGCGACGGGGTCGTCGACGTCTGGCTGAGCAAGCCGGTCAGGTCCGGCCAGCTGCTGCAAGCAATACTCGACCTGGTGGACAAGCCGTCCGACCGGAGATCTGATGCCGGCGCCGGACAAACCACCGCCGGGAACCGGGCACTGCGGATCCTGCTCGCCGAGGACAACGCGGTAAACCGCAAGCTTGCGCTCGGTATGTTGGGCCGGCTCGGCTACTCGGCCGAGGTGGCGACCACCGGCATCGAGGTGCTCGAAGCTTTGGAGCGCGAGCCTTACGATCTGGTGTTGATGGACGTGCAGATGCCCGAGATGGACGGCCTGGAGGCGGCGCGCCGTATCCGTGAGAGCTCGTCCGACCACGAGCGGCCCTGGCTGGTCGCAGTCACCGCCAATGCCATGGAAGGAGACCGGGAGGCATGCCTTGCCGCCGGGATGAACGACTACCTCAGCAAGCCGCTTCGCCTCAACGGCCTGGCTGCGGCGATTGGACGCTGTCCCGCCGGCGCTGCCGGCCGGCACGAGGTCATCGACCCGGCCGCGATCTCCCGGCTCGTCGCCTCCTACAACGATGACCGGGATCTCATTGCGGAAGTTGCCGGCACCTTCATCGAATCGGCGCCGGAACTGCTCGAGGCCATCAAGGATGGCCTTCTCAGGGCCGACGCGCCCGGTGTCCGAGTGGCGGCACACACCCTCAAATCCAACGCGGCCACCTTCGGAGCCGGCGAGTTGGCTGCGTCCAGCCGGGACCTGGAGCACCTGGCCCGCGAGGGCGACCTCGACGGCGCGGGGCCGCTCGTTCAAAGCATCGAAGCCCAGGTGCCTCAGGTGATCCGGACGTTGGAGCGGCTGGTTTCCGGCGGGGACAACCCGGTTGAAGGGAAGATAGCACTGTGACCGAGCTGCGCGGCAAAGTGCTGGTCGTCGACGACGATCCGATCAACCGCCGGCTGCTGCAACGGAGCCTGGAGCGGGAGGGCCTGACGGTCGAAGCGGCGGGGGACGGCGGGGTGGCGCTCGAGCGCCTCACGGAAAGCCGGTTCGATATCGTCGTTCTGGACATCCTCATGCCGCAGGTCGACGGCTTCGAAGTCCTCGCCACCATGAAGGCGGACCCGAAGCTGCGGCGCATTCCGGTGGTCGTGATCTCAGGTCTGGACGAGATGGACAGCGTGGTCCGCTGCATCGAGCTCGGGGCCGACGATTTCCTGGCCAAGCCCTTCGACCCGGTACTGCTGCGGGCGCGGATCGGAGCCGGGCTGGCCCGCAAGCGCCTTGACGATCTGGAGGCCGAGTACATTGAACAGGTGGGAATCGTGGCCGAAGCGGCCGCCGCAGTGGAAGACGGCAGGTTCGAAGGCGCCATGCTGGGCGAGGTTGCCGGGCGAAGCGACGCTTTGGGCCGGCTGGCCCGGGTCTTCACCCGTATGGCCCACCAGGTTGAGCAGCGAGAACAGCGGCTGCAACGGGAGGTCGGTGCCTTGCGTATCGAGATCGATCAGGCTCGGGCGGCACAGAAAGTTGCCGAGATCACCGAGAGCGACTATTTTCGGCGCCTGCAATCGAAGGTCCACGACCTCAGGATGACTGCGTCGGACATCGACTGACCGAACCTGGAGCCCGGAATCACATGAGCAGAATCGTCGCCATCCACTCATTTCGCGGAGGAACCGGCAAGTCGAACACCGCGGCCAATGTAGCCTCCCTGCTGGCGGCGGACGGGCGGCGGGTGGGAGTCGTCGACCTCGACATCCTCTCCCCGGGCATCCACGTGTTGTTCGGTCTCGACCAGTCCGGCATGGGACACACCCTGAACACCTACCTGTGGGGAAAGTGCGAGCTGACCGAAGCAGCCCACGACGTCACGCCGGCCCAGCTCAACGGCGGGGGCAGAATCTGGCTGGTTCCCTCCAGCGTCCAGCCCCACGACATTGCCCGGGTGATCCACGACGGCTACGACGTGGCCATGCTCAACGACGGTTTTCGCGCCCTGATCAAGGATCTCGCGCTGGACGTGTTGATCCTCGACACCCATCCCGGTCTGAACGAGGAGACGCTGCTGTCGCTGGCGCTGTCGCACACACTGGCGATAGTGCTGCGACCGGATCACCAGGACTACGAGGGCACCCAGGTCACCGTGACCATCGCGCGCAAGCTGAAGGTCCCGAACATCCTCCTGGTGGTCAACAAGACTCCCGAGGTGTTCGACAGCGACGAGGTACGAGAGCGTGTCGCCACCACCTACGACTGCCCGGTTGCGGCGGTGCTCCCCCACTCGGACGACCTGATGGTCCTTTCCAGTTCCGGCATATTCTCGCTGCGCTACCCCGCCCACCCGATGACCGAGCGCTACCGGCAAATCGCCGCCGCCCTCATGAGGTAGGTCCGGATGGGCACGCCGCCGGACGACCTCGGCTTCTTCGACCGGGACCGCTTGATGAAGTCCCGGCGGCCCAAGAGCCGCGCCCACAACCTGCTATTTCTGATCGAAAGCTGGAGCGACCCGGCGGGCAGCGACGATCTGCTGGAGTTCCTTGCCGGTACCGAGGTTTTCAGCGGTCTGACACAGGCGGACCTTCGCAGCCTGATGCCCCACCTGGAGCCGGTCCACGCGGCGGCCGGGGAGCTAGTGCTCGAATCCGGCAAACCCAACGATGCCCTGTACGTCGTCGGCCACGGCCGCCTGGAGGCCGGCAGTGCCGGCACCGCGACCTTCGAGGCAGGTCCCGGACAGGTGATCGGAGCCGGAGCGCTGCTGCTCGGCGATTCGGCCGGCTCCTGGGCGCGGGCCATGCGTGACTCGGTCCTGCTTCGCTTAACCGCCTCGTCCTTCAAGGCGTTCGCCGAACGGCATCCCCAAGCTCTGCTGGGTTTGTGCCGGGAGCTGGTCCGGATATCGACCAGTACCGACCGAAACGCGGCCCGGTCCGCCGCCGACGTATGCACAGTCGCGGTGGTACCGGCCGGCAGCCGGGCCCTTCCGGGCGGGTTCGTGGACGGCCTGGCGGCCGCCCTGGGCCGGGCGGGCAGGACGTTGACGCTGTCGGCACCGGTGCTCGATGCCCAGATGGGCGCCGGGACCTCCGAGGTCGGTCTGGACGACCCGCGCAACGGCGGAGTAGTCGCCTGGCTGCACCGAGCGGAGCAGGAGCACCGGTTTGTCCTCTACGAGACCGACCCCCGGGATACCACCTGGACCCAACGCTGCTTGCGTCAGGCCGACCGGGTGGTGCTGGTGGCCGAAGCGGGCGGAGACCCGGCGCCGGGAGAGCTTGAGCATGTACTCAGAGCCGGCGAGGCCCTGGGGCCGGCCGGTTCCAGGTGCCATTTGGTTTTGCTGCATGGAGTCGAAGTGGACAACCCATCGGGTACCGCGGCGTGGCTTGAGAACCGCACCGTTGCCATGCACCACCACGTTCGCCGTGATCGCATTGCCGACTTCCGCCGGCTGGCGCGTCACCTGAGCGGCAACGCATGCGGACTTGTGCTCGGAGGGGGCGGGGCCATGGGCTTCGCCCACCTGGGGGTCATCCGCGCCCTGGATGAAGCCGGCATCGCCATCGACATAGTGGGCGGAACCAGCATAGGTGCGGTAATGGGAGCCCTGTTCGCCCGGGATCTGGACCACGAAGGCCGGGTCCGGGCGGCGGTCTCGGCCCTCGTTGAAAGCGGGAACATCGTGGGGATGACCCTGCCGCTGGTTTCGGTTTCGTCGGCCCGAAAAGTCAGCCGGCTGCTCAGCGACGAGCCGGCCTTCGGCGGTTTCGTCGAAGACCTGTGGAGGCCCTTCTTTTGCGTGTCGGCGTCACTGGGCCGGGTCGAGGAGGTGATCCACGAGCGGGGCCGGACGTGGCGAGCGATCCGGGCGAGCGTCTCTTTGCCCGGAGTTTGGCCGCCCGTGTTCGAGCAGGGCGACCTGCTGGTGGATGGCGGTGTGCTGAACAACCTGCCGGTGGACGTGATGGCGGCGAAGATCCAAAGCGGGCCGATTATTGCGGTGGATCTGCACCCAGGCACCCACAGCAGCCCGAGTGAGCCGTTCGATGTGTCGTTGTCAGGCTGGCGGATACTGTCCTCGCGCATCAACCCGTTCGTCCGGACCATCGAGATGCCCCGCATCCTGGACGTCGTCATGCGAAGCATGTCGCTGGCCAGCACCAGGTCGCAACGAGAACGCCTCGTGGACCACCCGATTGCCCTGTACCTGCGACCCCCGCTCAGCGACGGCGCCCGGATGAACTTCGGCGCCGGCGCCGGTCTCATCGAGTCGGCCTACCGGCACACCTCCGCCCACCTTGAGGCAAACCCGTGGCCTGCCCAGATTTAGCCGAGCCTCGACACCCACCCGGCTGAACCAAAGGGAGCCCCCGCCCGGTTTCGGGGGCTCCTCGCTTTTTGTCCTCGCCGTCGAATTTCAACGGACTCGATTAAGGAACGTACTGCTCCTCCATCTCGACGACCTCGCCGTCTTCGATCTCTATCCAAAAACCGTTGTCGGGACGGGGAAGGTGGTCGCTCAGTCCCTGAAGCGTGGCGTCACCCAGGTCCGATCCTCCCCCGGTCAGGATCTGTATGCGCGGATCGCCGCCTACCTGAAGGGTTGTGGCGGCCGGGTCGTCGTTGACGACAAAATAATCGAACACGTCGTCCGCCATTGCGTCTCCCCGCTCCCGCGCCGCCTGCTGGGCCTCGTCCCCGGTCAGAAAGAGGGCTGGGTCAAAGGAAATGGAGTTGTTTTGGACGTCCACGCTTCTAATGAAGCCGAAGTGACGACCGTCGGCCAAATCGTCGCCCGCCGGCTCGGTGGGGAGGTCACCGGGAGAAGCTGCCGGCGAAGCCGCCGGGCTGGGGGTCGGAGCGGGCTCGGGATCACCGCCGCAACTCGGGAGAAGCAGTAGTCCGAACAGCAAGAAGACAACGCGATTCCTGATGGCCATTTTTCACCTTTCCTCGATCATCGGAGCGGATCGGATTCTTACAGATCGGTGCACGGTCATGCCTCTCGCGAGCGTGCTCCGCCCGGCCTGCTTCAGGGAGTCCCGGCGAGGGACAGGTTGGATCGGGACGAGTGCGGTCGCAGCCCGCGACCGGCAAACCCTGGCCGAGATCGCTTGGGGAATCCGCCGGCATTGCGGCGCCGCTCGTTCCCGTAAGGCGAACGGACACCGGTCCGGAGGAGAAAAAGGGGGCGCCAGGAGAATGTCCCCCTCCCTGCCACTCTCATCGTATAACGCGCCGGGGGGCTTGCGGCAAGGCCCCGGTGGTGTTTCAGAATCGCCAGGCGAATCCGGATTTGCGGAAATGGGGGTTGAGTTGATCGACGTGATAGTTGCCGGTGGTGGACCGACCGGGTTGATGCTGGCCGGCGAGTTGCGCCTGCACGGGGTGCGGGCGGTCGTGCTGGAGAAGGAGGCGGAGCCGACCAGGGTTGTCCGCGCGCTGGGGCTGCATGCACGCAGCATCGAGATATTGGACCAGCGCGGCCTGCTGGAGCGGTTCCTCGCGCTCGGCCGGCAGTATCCGCTCGGTGGTTTCTTCGCCGGCATCGCCAAACCGGCGCCCGACCGGCTGGACACCGCTCACCCGTACGTCCTCGGCATCCCGCAGACCATCACCGACCGGTTGCTGACCGAGCACGCCGCCGAAGCCGGCGTCGACATCCGGCGCGGGTGCGAGCTGACCGGGCTGAGCCAGGACGACGACGGGGTAACCGCCGAGCTGGCCGACGGCACGCAGCTGCGCTCGCGCTACCTCGCCGGGTGCGACGGCGGGCGCAGCACGGTACGCAAGCTGCTCGGTGTCGGCTTTCCCGGGGAGCCCACCAGGGTCGAGACGCTGCTGGGCGAGATGGAGGTGTCCGAGGACCCGGCGACGGTTGCCGCCGTCGTTGCGGAGGTCCGCAAGACCCAACTGAGGTTCGGCGCCGTACCCTTCGGCGAAGGGGTGTACCGCATTGTCGTGCCCGCCGAGGGGGTGGCCGGGGACCGCTCGGTACCGCCCACCCTCGATGAGGTCAAGCAGCAGTTGCGGGCATTCGCCGGCACCGACTTCGGCGTGCATTCGCCGCGCTGGCTCTCCCGCTTCGGCGACGCGACCCGCCTCGCCGAGCGCTACCGGGTCGGCCGGGTGCTGCTGGCCGGCGACGCGGCGCACGTGCACCCGCCGCTGGGCGGGCAGGGCCTCAACCTCGGCATCCAGGACGCCTTCAACCTGGGCTGGAAGCTGGCCGCGCAGGTCGCAGGCTGGGCACCGGCGGGCCTGCTGGACACCTACCAGTCCGAACGGCGGCCGGTGGCGGCGAACGTGCTGGACAACACCCGGGCGCAGACGGAGCTGATGTCGTTGGAGCCGGGCCCGCAGGCGGTGCGGCGGCTGCTGGCGGAGCTGATGGACATCGACGAGGTAAACCGCTATCTCATCGAGAAGATCACCGCGGTCTCGGTCCGCTACGACTTCGGTCCGGGCCACGAGCTGC
>DATLGP010000155.1:0-3914 GCA_035540395.1 Actinomycetota bacterium | reverse complement strand
CCCGGGAGTCACGGTCGGGGCATCCACCAGCATCGCCTGGAGCGCCTGGTCCAGCGTGGGCGCCATCTTGACGGTGTCGGAGTTGGCCAGGATCACGTATTTGAGCTCGGGTATGGCGTTGTTGTTGGCCTGGAGAAACAGCGGCTGGGAGTACAGCATCGATTTTCCGACCGGTATCACCAACAGGTTGCCCAGCAAGACGTCGGATCCGCTCTGCTCGAGCAGGGTGATGGTCCGTGAGATCTCTTCGTTGGCGTTGATGCGGGCGTGGATCTGGCCCACACCGCCGGTCTGAATGCCCGAAGGCAGCCGGAAGTCCACGAGCTTGCCATATTCCTCCCGGTCCGACTTGGCAGCCAGCAGTGACACCATGTTCGGACGGTTCCTCGGGTTCATCGGCAGGATCATCACGTACTCGTCACGGTCGGTGTCCGGCAGGCGCATCAGCACGTAGTACGGCTCCAGTTCCTGGGCGGCACTGGCCGGTCCCCCCGCTCCACGCATCGGATTGGCGGGAATGACCCATTCGTCCTCGCGCTGGTAAAACTCGACCGGGTCGGTCATGTGGTACCGCTGGTAGACGTAGCTTTGGATCCGGAAAAGGTCCTCCGGGTAGCGGACGTGGTCGCGGATCTCCTCCGGCATCTCGGACTGGTTGATGAACAACGAGGGGAACGCGCTCTCCCACGCCCGAATCAACGGATCGGTTTCGTCCCACACGTAATAGGTAATTGTGCCGTCGTAGGCATCCACGGTCACCTTCACCGAGTTGCGGATGTAGTTACCGACCCTGCGGATGCTCGGCTCGCCGTCACTGGCGCCGCCCCGGATACGGGTGCGGGTCGACATGTCGATAAACTCCGAGTACGGGTACATGCTGGAGGTCGTGTAGGCGTCCATGATCCAGACGATCCGGCCCCCGGCGATCACCGCATAGGGATCTCCGTCGAATTCCAGGAAGGGAGCCGCCTTGGTTACCCGTTCCCGGATTCCCCGGTTGAAGATCACCCGGGATTCGTTATGGAGCAACCCGCTGATGGCCAGGTTCACATCCCGGAACCCCCAGGCGAATGCCATTCGGCGGAAAATGTTCTGCAGGGGTACCCCGGCCTCGCCATCGTACACTGTGGTCGCATTGCCTTCGGGAGCGGTGTAGTCGAGCTCCAGTTGCTCGGTGTTGATGATCGAGTAGGTGCTCGGGCCCTCGCCGAAGTAGATTCCCGGTCTTTCAATACTCAGTTCGTCGGCGTCCGCCAGCGGCGGGATGTCGCGGATCAGCAGCTGGGGGGCTCCCTCGCCCACAGTCTCATTGGTCGGGCTGGCCACCGCACCGTAGCCGTGGGTGTACACCAGATGGTCGTTCAGCCAGGACCGACTCTGCAGACTGGTCACGTCCAGCTCGCGCAGCGCCAGCATCAGCTGCCGCCGCTCCGGACCAAGCTGGTAGCGGTCGACGTCGACGTCCTGGAATTTGTAGTAGGTACGGATTTCCTGGAGCTGGCGGAAGGCGCTCATGAGGGTGTTCGGGTCCCACAGGCGCACGTTGTTGAGCGTGGTCTGGTTATCTGCGACGCTCTCCGCGCTCAATCCCCGCTCAATGGGAAACTCCTGCACCGTCATCGTATCGAGCCCGAATGCGGTCCGGGTGTGGTCTATGTTGTCCTCAAGGAACGGCTGCTCCCTTTGCAGCTCGGCGGGCTCCACCCGGAACCGCTGGGTAACAAAGGGGAACAGGCCTGCGGCGAGAACCGATGTCAGCAGCCACAGTCCGACCCCAATCAAAGGCAGGGTCCAGCCCCGGAATCGAATGTTCACCAGGAACAAAACCGCGCTGATTATCGAGATGGCCACCAGCAGCTTGAGCGCGGGCAATTCGGCGTTGAGGTCGGTGTAGGACGCTCCAACCACCGTGCCTCGTCCGGAGTACAGCAGTTCGTACTGGTTCAGGCGGTATCCCCATGCCCTGAGGAGCGCTGCCAGGCCAATAAGGACCGACAGGTGCACCTTCACCTGCGGAGAGACCCGGTCGATTGCCGCCTGCGGGCGGATCGCCCCCACCAGGTAGTAGGCCGAGATCACCAACAGGATCACAACCACCAGCGCCGAGAAGAGCCAGCTGTAGGTCAGCTGGTAGACGGGCAGCCGGAACATGTAGAAGCCGATATCCCGCCCGAAGACGGGATCCACCCGATCGAACGGCACCGCATTCATCGCAAGAATGAACCGGTCCCACAGCGGCGCAAGCCGCAGGGAGAACAGCAGAGCCAAAAACGCGCTGACGCCGATTGGTATCCAGCGGGAAAACGGGATGAAGGCCTCCCGGAACCGCTCGAAGGGATCGTCCTCGTCCCCGGTAGGGATCCTGTAGGCCGGGGCAGACCGGCCGACCACCAAAAGGTTCACCAGGCACAGGGCGAAGAACACCAGCCCGAAGACCCCGACCAGGATCACCCGGGAGGAGAATATCTTCCAGAAGACGTCCTGAAACCCAACCTCGTGAAACCACAGCAGGTCGAGGTAGAAACCGACTGCGGCGGAGATGGAAATGACTGCAAGAAAGAAAAGAACCAGAAAGCCGATACGGACTCTTCTGGCGTTTGATGTGGGCATCCTGGTCACCATCTGGGCTCAAGCTTAAGGCACTCCAGGAAAACAACGATCACCGATGACAGGCCGGCCCGCTCAGGAACCCTTCAGAGTGCATGTACATCCCCCATGCGCAGGCGGCGCCAAATGCCCGCTCGGGAAAGGCGACTTGAGGTCCACCCCGCCGGCCGAGGCGTTGCGCCTGCAGATGTCGTTCGGGCACTCATGCTCGTCGTCGGCGGCGACCCACAACTTTTGGGCGGCGGGGCTGGTGCCCAAGGCATCGATCACGCCCTGGTTATAGGCCGCATACGCAATACCCTCACCCAGCAGCTGGGTTCGCACGCCCTTCCAAACCCGGAACACGTCGTTTACCCGCTCGGACAGGGCCGACGGCGAGTCCTGTGCCCCCAGTCCGGCTTCGACAGCTTTGGAGACCTCGGCCCGCAGCGGGTTTAGCACCTGGCGGGTCACCAGCCTGGTCACCGCTTGCGATGCGTCTACCGGGCTGACGGCACCCGCCGCCCTGCGGCCTTCGACGAACGCCCTGGTCAAGGGCTCGCCCAGACCGGAGACGAAGCGGTTCAGCTGCTCGCTTACCGGCGCCAGGTTGTCCTCCAACGAGCCCTTTCCCCGTTGAGTCCTCACCCGGTCCAGCAGGTCGTTGTGGTCCTCCTGCAGCAGCCGTTTCAGCCGCCGGGCGGTCTGGGCCGGCAGGTCGCCCATCACCTGGTTGCGGTGCGAGATCTCCCCGGCAGCGTCGGCGATTTCCGGTTCGTGTTCATCACCGGCGGGTTTGCGTTCTTCTTCCCGCTTGCGGCGGATCTCTTCCAGCAGCTCATCCAGCGAGGAGCCCGAGTCCGGCGCATCGGCCTCGGCGGCCGGCGCGCCGGCCACCTCCGGTGAGATGGGATCCGGCTTGCCCGCCTGCTCGGCCAGCAGCCGGCCGGCGGTCTGGGCCGCCCGGCGCTCTCGCGCCTTTTGCTCAGCTTGCTTCCGCTCGCCGGCAGCCCGCTCGGCCTCGGCCTGAGCCGCTCCATCCGCTTGGACTTTGGCCAACCGTTCGGTTTCCTGCCTGGCCAACCGCTCTGCCTCGGCCCTGGCGGCCCGTTCGGCTTCTTCCCTGGCCAACCGTTCGGCCTCGGCCCTGGCGGCTCGTTCGGCCTCCTCCTTGGCCAACCTTTCCGCTTCGGCCCTGGCGGCTCGTTCCGCGGCCAGCCGGGCAGCCCGCTCGGCTTCCTCCGCCTCTCTTAATCGCTCAGCTTCCCGCGCCGCCTTCAGGCGCTCGGCATCGGCGGCCGCGGCGGCGGCCTTGGCCTCCTGTTCCC
>DATLGP010000154.1:0-5689 GCA_035540395.1 Actinomycetota bacterium | reverse complement strand
GTGACAATACTGTCTCCGCCTTCGACCGCCCTGAACGCGTGGGGCCCGTGGGAGGTATTCGCCGGAATAGTGAATACGGTGCTTGCAGTCTCTCCCGGCCGGCACGCGCCGGCATCGATGATTCGAATGCTGTCGAAGAACACCTCGCACGGCGCCGAGGTGGCCGTGGCAGAGACGTTCACGCGGGTCCCGGGCGGACCGGATCTCGGGCTCACGGTCATGCTGATAGCCGCTGCCGGCCCGGCGGTCAGCACGACGATGGACGTCACCAGCAACGCCAGCAGGGCGAGGGGCTTATGCCTGCCGCCGGTATGCAGTCGTCGACTTGTGATCATTTGGGCAGCCCCGCACCTAGGTGGGTGGTAACGCGCCGAATCCTAGCATCCGCCCTTGGAGGTTGCGCGGAATAGGTTCGGAAGCCCAGCGCCGTGGGTAACCTCCAAAAGCCCCAAGCCACGGGACAATTCACACCGAACCAGGAGGCTGCCATGAGCAACGAGCATTCGCCCACCGACGACATCTTCTTCGACATGATCAGCATCCAATACCACTCGCTGAAAGCTACCGCGGCTTACGACAAGTACCTGCAGGACGCCCACGACCACCAGGACGTCGCCGATTTCATCCGCCAGTGCAAGCGCGAGGACGAGGCCCGGGCATTGCGCTGTCACGAGCTGATGAAAGAGCTTGGCGGGGCACGGCAGCACGCCAACGCCTAAAAGCGTAAGGGCTCCTTCCGGCCCTCCGCAGCCGGCCGAAGGCCCGAGAGCCGGTTGAAGCGCATCGTGTACGTCGGTGGCCGCCTTGACCACCATAGACCGTCAACCTACATTTGACGCATGATTGATCAGCCGCCCACCCTGCAGGAACTGGTCGAGCTGGTCAAGTCTCGGACCAACGGCGGCAATGAGCTTGCCCGGCTCGCCGAAGCGGCCGCGCTCTCCCAGGAGCTAAGCGCCCTCACCGACCAGCTGCTCGACCACTTCGTTCAGCAGGCAAGGGAGTCCGGCACCTCCTGGTCTCAGATCGGCCAGCGCCTGGGGGTCAGCAAGCAGGGGGCGCAACAGCGCTTCACCGGGCATTCCAGGCTCGAAGAGCTTCCCGCCCAGCTGCGTGAGCTGGGAGCCAGCCTCGAGGAGAAGTTCCTCAACAAGGGCCAGCCGGCGGCGGGAGGACTGCTGCAGAGGGTCAGGAGTGCCTTCAAGCCCCAGCGGTTCACCTCCTCCGCCCGGCAAGTTGTGATCTTTGCCCAGGAGGAGGCCCGTGAGCTGCACCACCCTGAGATAGGCACCGGGCACATACTGCTGGGTCTGCTCCGTGAGGAGGCCGGGGTGGCCGCCAGCACCCTGCGGTCGGTGGGAGTGACCCTTGAGTCGCTCCGGGCACAGGTGGGTCAAAAACTGGAAGGTTCCGAGCCGATACCCCCCGGCCATCTGCCCTTCACCGTCGGGGCCAAAGCAGCCCTGGAGACCGCCATGACCGAGTCCGCAGGTCTACGCCACAACTACATCGGCACCGAGCACGTTCTTTTGGGCGTCCTGAAGGAACCCGACACCGCACGCGAGGTCCTCGAAGACCTCGACCTTGATGTCGAGCAGCTGGCGGCCGAGGTCTCGCGCCTGCTCGAGCGCTTGTAACCGATCTTCCCCGGCCCCTTCTACTATTGAATATGGCAACCAAAGCTGGATCGCGCAGCCGCCCGGCTTTCGGCACCGGCACCTCGGGCCGGACCAACCGGCCCCGCGGGATCGTGCTGGTTGTGCTGGTCCTCTTGGCGCTCGGGTTCGCAGCCAATGCGCTGTGGGGGCGAGCTGATCCGGTCCTCGGTGACCCGAGAGCGCCCGTCCTTCTTGCCTGGACCTCGGACCGGCTGCTGCCCCAGCTGGGGGAGGCCGCCCGACGAGCCGACGGCATAGGGGCGGTCGTCGAGGTTCGTAACGGGGTTGGGTGGATCTCGTCGTGGGAGTCGGACGACGGCGACTCCACCCAGGCACCTCAGGGATTTCGAATCCCCCTGGAGATCATGGCCATCGATCCTGAGGCGTACTCGGCCTTCATCCCCGAAGATCACAAGTCCGCGTTTGTTGACCTGGCTGAAGGAGGGGCCATGCTGTCGGCGACCGGGGCGTCGCTGAGGGGCATCCGGGAGACCGGCTCGCTCACCTTTGCCGAGGCCACCATCCCGGTGACCGGAGTGGTGCCCGACGAGTTGGTCGCCAGCCACGAGGTGGTGATGTCCAGCGCCACCGCTGCCGGCCTCGGTATCGATGATCCGAAGTACTTTTTGTTGGAGATGGAGAGGTGGACGAGCAGGCAGGAGGTGGAGGAGCGGCTGAGGGAGCAGCTCGAGGACGGGGCACGCCTGGGCTTGAGAGGACCGGGCGAATCCGCGGTCTTCCGCCCGGGGGGCAACATCCTGTCGCAGGCGCAGATCAAAGACATCTTCGGAGAGTTTGCCGGGCGCCGCGGATCGGGCCGTGCGATTGAGGTGGACCCTGCGTGGATCCTGGAGAACACCTCCAACGCGACCGTTCCGCTTCTGGGCACCGTGCGGTGTCACAACAAAATTATTCCT
Organism: Actinomycetota bacterium; assembly: GCA_035540395.1. Taxonomy (GTDB): domain Bacteria; phylum Actinomycetota; class CADDZG01; order JAHWKV01; family JAHWKV01; genus JAJCYE01. The sequence goes on along the minus strand of DATLGP010000154.1, from coordinate 3,114 downwards.
CAGCTCCGGGGGGCCTTTGAGGAGATCGTCGAGAAGGGTTTGGGCAGCCTGGTCCAGCGGGGGGACTTCGGAGGATGTTTCGCTCCCCGGTTCTTGAACAGCGATCCCCACAGCGGCCTCTCTCACCATGCCTGGGGCATAGCGTTCGACTTCAATGTATCCCGCAACCCCTACGGCGCCGAGCCGGCAATGGACCTCCGGCTCGTCGAGTTGCTGGAGCGCTGGGGCTTCACCTGGGGCGGGCACTGGGCGGTCCCCGACGGCATGCATTTCGAGTACTTAAGGGATCCGGATTGAACGGATGGTTCCGGCCAGGACGGGTATCGTTGCCCTTTAACCCGGTTCGGGGGCCCAAATGCCAGAGACCGACCCTGCAATAGTCGAAGCACTCGGCACCATGGCAGCCGGCGACCCCGACGCGGCCAATCTGGCCGGCACGGCCCTGACCTGGGTAACCGGAGGTGGCGGAGCCGGCCGAATCACCCAGGAACGGGTGCAGCGCTTCCTCTGGTACGACCTGCCGATCAAGCTTCGGCCATCCCCCGAAGGCACAGAGGCCATCACTTCGGCTCTCGCCGCGGTCCTCGATCTGCTGGAGCTTCCCCGCTATGCCGGGATCTGCCGCTCCCAAACCACCAAGCAAGTGCACGAAGCCTACGGCGAGAACCCGCAAAAAGGCCTGTTCGCGTTCCGGGAAGCCAACCTGGCGTCGGGCATCTATCCCCCGGACCTCCCCGAGTTCAGGTGGGCCGCAACCATGGGGCTGGAGGAAGCAAAGATCCTCACCGGTGTCCAGGACTTCCTGGAGCTGGCGGTTGCCTCGGGCGAGCTGGTCCCCGGGAGCAAGGACTGGAAGCGCAAGCAGCGCAAGCTCGTCCGGACCTACCTCACCGCTCCCAACTTCCAGCTGGGGGGCCAAACCCCGCTCGACGTCATGAACACCGAGCGGATACAGAACTGGATTCGGGTCGAGCCCAGTGAAACCCGCACCCACCTGCTCTCCGGCCTCGCCAACCGGCTCCTTTATCCGGCGGAGCTGCCGGCCGGCACCACGGACCCCTACCCGGCTCTCACGGAGGCCCTGGCGGCGCTCGAGGCCGGAACGAACGTTGACCCTGACAAGGGCCGGCTCTTGCAGATTGCGAGTGGGATGGGGCTGACCCGCAAGGCCAAGGGAGAGACGATCCTTACGCAAAAGGGCAAGCGCATGCTCGCCGACCCCTTGTCGGCGTGGAGGCTGTTCCCCCAGACCCTGCTGGGAGGTAACCCGTACCAGCGGCTGGCTGCCGAGGTAATGTTCGCCGTGCTTCTCGACAAGCAGGCCAGCCTGGGCGACATCATCTCAACCATTCGCGAAGCGGCCACGGAAGCGAACTACCGGGAGGCCGGGACCGGGCTTCCACCGAGCGAGATGAGCCTCATGAAGGCGCTTGACCCTACGGTTCTGCCCGTGGGTGAGATGGGGCTTTTCGTTCCCGGCGACTTTACGAGCATCATGGCGCTGACGCCCGTGGGCAAGGCGGTGGCACTCGAGTCACTGCGCTCCCGGGCCACCGGCCCGGGGGCTGCTCCGTGGGACTGAGCAACGCCTTAGCGGGGGTGGCCGGTTAAGCTCAGATGGGACCGCATCGGCGAGACCAATCTGCAGCACCCCCTGGGAGGAGACCCATTGACTGATTCCGAAGCAGCTGCACCCGTGGACACCGGCGACGCCGGCGGCGACGAAGCAACCGAAACCAAGTTCCCCAAGATCCAGATTGCCGCCGAGGACGCAGCCATTGTCCACTACTCCCCCAAGGCCCACGAGGCTCTGGATCCCTCGAAGCGGGACTTCTAACACCGGGTCACCCGCGGGGGCGGAAAGGCCCTTAGGGGACCCCCGGCCTCTTCTAAGACGGGGCCTCGCACCAAACTCTGCTCCAACCCGGCCGGATGGCAGCTACCCACCGGCATCCGGCCGGAAGCAGCCCGCCTCAACAAGGGTCCACCGGCGAGCCGGGCGTTAGCATCGAGGGATGGCACACCTTCTGGGGGCAGAAGCCCTTCACCACGAGTTTCAAAGCGGCGTGGTCTTCGATGGGATAACGCTGGGGATCAACGAGGGCGACCGCATCGGCATTGTCGGCCGCAACGGAGACGGTAAGTCGACACTCCTCTCACTGCTGTCCGGCCGGCTGGAACCGTCGTCGGGCCGGGTGACCGCCAGGCGCGGCATCGTCACCGCGATGCTCGATCAGTCCGACACCCTGGACCCGGACGTGACCGCCGGCCGGACGATCGTCGGCGATGTGCCCGAACACGTATGGGCGGGCGATCCCAAAATCCGCGACATCATCGACGGGCTGGCCTCGAACATTCCCTGGCAGTCCCCCGTTGCTGCCTTGAGCGGCGGGCAGCGGCGCCGGGTCGCGCTGGCCCGCGTACTGGCCGGAAGCGCCGATGTGCTGTTCCTGGACGAGCCGACCAACCACCTGGACATCGAGGCCATCACCTGGCTGGCCGGACACCTGCAGCGGCGATGGGTGCCCGGCTCCGGCGGCCTGGTGGTTGTGACCCACGACCGGTGGTTCCTGGACGCAGTGTGCACCACCACCTGGGAGGTCCACGACCGCGTGGTAGAACCTTTCGAGGGCGGGTACGCCGCTTACGTCCTGCAGCGGGTTGAGCGAGACCGCATGGCCGCCACTTCAGAGGCCAAGCGGCAAAATCTGATGAAAAAGGAACTCGCGTGGCTGAGGCGGGGGGCTCCCGCCCGAACCACCAAGGCCAAGTTCCGCGTCGAGGCTGCCAACGCCCTGATCGCCGACGAGCCCCCGGTCAGAGACAAGGTTGAGCTGACCCGGATGGCCACCAGCCGGCTGGGCCGCGAGGTTGTCGACCTTTTGGACGTTTCGGTGTCCTTCGGCGACAAGGCGGTGCTCCGCAACGTCGAGTGGCTGATAAGGCCCGGCGAACGCACCGGGATCCTCGGGGTAAACGGGGCCGGCAAGTCAACGCTGCTCAACCTGATCACCGGAGCCCTCGAGCCGACGTCGGGCCGGGTCAAGCGGGGCAAGACCGTCAAGATCGCAACACTTACCCAGGTCCCCGCCCGGCTGGACCGGCTGGCAGACG
>DATLGP010000153.1:0-3186 GCA_035540395.1 Actinomycetota bacterium | reverse complement strand
GCCGGCGTCTCGGCGGGGTCTGCTCGCAATAGCGGTCAGCCATACCGCCATGGTGTCGATCATGTCGATGACCCCGGTGCACCTGACGCAGGGCCATGCCGACCTGGTTGTAATAGGTATCGTGATCAGCCTGCACGTGGCCGGGATGTACATGCTGGCGCCGGTGATCGGCTGGCTGGCAGACCGGGCGGGCAAAGCGCCGGTGCTGGTCATCGGCATGCTGCTGCTCCTGGCGGCGGCCGTGATCGCCGGGACCGCCGGACACCATGTCGGCCTGATCACTACCGGCCTGATCCTGCTGGGAATCGGTTGGTCGTGCGGTCTGATCGCCGGCTCGGCGATGCTCTCGGAAGCTCTGGCGCTGGAGTTGCGGCCTTCGGTGCAGGGGTTCTCCGACCTGGTGATGAACACCTGCGGCGCCGCCGGAGCGCTGCTTGCCGGCGCGGTGATGGGAATAACCTCGTTCCAGGTGCTGGCCGGGCTGGTAGCGGTGATGGTGGTCGCCACGGCACTCAACCTGGTTCGCCCGCTCAGCTCCGGGCCTCCGGCAGACCTCGCCGCCTGAAGCACCGGCTCCCGCCGCATGCGCCGACGGGTCCCCGACTACCTCGAGACCACCGGCTGGGCCAACCTTAACCGGCTGTCGACCCCGCTAGGTATCCTCGGTCCGCTGGACCTCCGGCGGGCCGGGTGGCTCGGGATCCGGCGGGCCGGGCGGCCCGAGAGCCGGGGAACGCGGTTGCTCCCCGGACACCTCCGGTTCCCGGCTCGGTCCGCCCTGCCCCGGGACCAGATGCTGGAGCCGGGGCGATTCCTCCGGCCGGCGCTCCTCCGGCGGCTCCGGTTCCGGGGCCCGCTCGGGGTCTGTGACGGGGGTTACCAGCTTCGCCTTCTTGGCCGCCTGCTTCCAACCAAGCATGCCGCATACTGCAAATACGAATACGAGGGCGCCGTGGGTCCTGGCCATGTCACGAACCGAGATTGCGCCGGTGTCGGTGAACCGGCCAAACGAGTACTGCACCGCCAGCACCATGGCAACCCAAACGCAGGCAGAGGAGATGAGCAACGGAACCCTTGCCGACACCGGCAGCCGAAAGGCAATGAGTGTGGTTCCCGCAGCAATCGCCACGAGCGAAACGGCCATGAGAAGGGTTCCCTCGAACTCAATCAGGGGGGAGATGCCGGTGCCGATCGCGGTCATTACCACGGCCACAGCCACTGCCAGCCCGGCAAAGGCAGCAAGGCGGTTCCACTTTCCGGGAAGGGCCCGAAGCCACAGCGCCGCCTGGGCGGCAAGGACCGGAGCGGCAAACCCGGCGTAATGGAAATCGACTGCGGTCACCTCTACCAGCTCGATGGGAAGATCCATCGGGCGGACGCCTGACTGGAAAAGCACGAACCAGACCGCTCCGATGACCAGGTGGATGCAGGCGGCTATCGGCAGATAGGACTCCAGGGCTGAGGGGCGGGTCCGGACCATCTCAGCCAGCGCCGAGATGCCGACGACAACACTGACCGCCAGCCACGCCGACGCCAGGAGCGCGTTCAGCTGGGCGGCCGTATTGTCGCCGGTGAACAGGGACACCGCAGAGGCGGCCCCGGCGTAGGGCGCCGCCTTCGACGCCATCGCGCGAAGACGCTCCGCCTGCGGGTCCTCCCACCGAATCATCGACAGCCCGAGCGGCACGACCACCACCAGCGCCAGCGCCAGGAGCAGGTCGATCTCAAAAATCGAGGTCATTGGATTCGAGCGTCCCACATACCGACGCCAATCGCTAACTCCGGGCCCTTATTGACATAATTCATTTTGCACTGTACGAATAGTGTTGAACGGAGAAAGGGTGCAAATGGCACGGTTCGGCGAAGGTCAGTGGGCGCTCGGATACCGGGAACCGCTCAACAAACCCGAAGCCATCAAGAAGGACGACGACGGGCTCAACGTTCGCGACCGCATCCTCAACATCTACTCCAAGCAGGGGTTCTCATCCATCTGGCCGGACGACCTGCGCAGCCGGATGCGCTGGTGGGGACTGTACACCCAGCGTCGCCAGGGCATTCCGGGCGGGCTGACGGCCCGCAGTGAGCCGTGGGAGCTGGAAGACGAGTTCTTCATGCTGCGGGTTCGCATAGCCGGCGGCCAGATGACCAGCGACCAGCTTCGTGCAATCGCCCACGTCTCCGAGCGCTACGGACGCAGCGTCGCCGACGTAACCGACCGCCAGAACGTACAGCTTCACTGGATCCGCATCCAGGACGTCCCGGCCATCTGGGAGATCCTCGAGGGCGTCGGTCTCACAACCTGCGAGGCGTGCGGCGACACCCCGCGCAACATGCTGGGCTGCCCGGTCGCCGGGGTGGACCACGACGAGCTGTTCGACGCCACCCCCGACCTTTTCGCCGTAAGCAACCGCTTCTTGGGCGATCCGGCTTTCTCCAACTTTCCCCGCAAGTTCAAGACTGCGGTGACCGCCTGCCACCAGCACTGCGCCCAGCACGAGACCCACGACCTGGCGTTCGTCGGGGTGGAAAACGGCGAACGGCTGGGCTACGACGTGTGGGTCGGCGGCGGGCTCGGCCCCAACCCGCACTTCGGCAAACGCCTCGGGGTCTTTGTCGAGCGGGACCAGATCATCGACGTCTGGGCGGCGGCCGCCAGCGTCTTTCGGGACTACGGTTTCCGCCGGGCACGCAACCGGGCCCGGGTCAAGTTCCTGATGGCCGAATGGGGCCCCGCCAAGTACCGCGAAGTCATGGAGAAGGAGTACCTTGGCTTTGCGCTTCCCGACGGCCCGGCCCCCAGCCCGTCGACCACCACCCAGCGCGACCACGTAGGCACTTTCACTCAAAAGGACGGCCGCAACTACGTGGGGTTTGCCCCCCGAGCCGGTCGAACCACGGCCCAGCAGCTGCGTTACGCCGCAGACCTGGCAGAAGAGTACGGCTCCGGAAACCTGAGAGCCACCACCCAGCAGAAGATGGTAATCGTCGACGTGGAGCGGGCCCGAACCGCCGAGCTCGTCGACAAGCTGGAGCGCCAGGACCTGCGGGTCAACCCGAGCGTCTTCCGCCGGGGGACCATGGCCTGCACCGGGATCGAGTTCTGCAAACTGGCGATCGTGGAGACCAAGAGCCGGGCCGACTGGCTGTACCGCGAGCTCGAGGAGAGGCTGCCCGGCTTCGACGAGC
>DATLGP010000152.1:0-5357 GCA_035540395.1 Actinomycetota bacterium | reverse complement strand
TGCTCACGCTGGCGGCGCCGCCCGACGTGGCAGCCTTCATCGAATGGGTCCTGGGCGAGCTTGTCCGGCAATCCGAGGGCGGGGACCCGATCCCCTGGCCCGACGCAGCCGGCGCATCCTCCGCCGGGGGGTTGTAGCTCCTACCCCCTAGCTGGTGCCCGGATAGCGGGCGACCAGGGCGGCGATGTCGTCCGGGTGGTCGGGCTGGACGCCCAGTGCCACCTTCTCCACCAGGGCCGCCGTTTCCGCCGCCGACCCGGAAGGGGTGGCGGACAAAGCGGCGTGCAGTGCCGACTCCCAGGCACCGCCTTCCCCAACGCACCCGTCGGTTACCAGAAGGAACGAATCACCCGCCTGCAGGACAACATCCCGCTCCTCCAGGTCCAACCGGTAGAAGATGCCCAAAGGGAATCCGGTCTCGCCGCAGTTCTCAACCTTCCCCGAAGCCCGGACGATGATCGGCTTGGGGTGCCCGGCCACCGCCACGCTGATCCGGATGCCCTCGGGAGAGGGGCCGAAGGCCCCGCAAGCCAGACTGCAGAACCGGCCGTCGGGAAGCTGGTCGACCAGGGTCTCGTTGACTGCCCGCAGCAACTCGGCCGGGCTGGCGTAGTAACGGGACAAGGTGCGCAGGGTATAGCGAGTCATCGCGGTGAGGGCCGCCGCATCCGGCCCCTTTCCGCAGACATCGGCGATCACCAGTAGAGAACGGCCGTCGGCCAGGGACACCACATCGTAGAAGTCGCCTCCCACTCCGGAAGCGGCGGCCCTGACGAAGCCGTGGACGTCCAGTCCGGGAACGTCGGCAAGCTCTGCCGGCACCAGGGACCGGGACAGGACCTCGGCGGCCCGGGAGCGCTCGGCGTAGAGCAGGGCGTTCTCGATGGCGGCACCGGCTCTGCGGCCGACCTCGGAGACCAGTTCCACCTCCTTGGCCGACAACGGCGTGCGCATGTCGTTCCTGCCTAACAGAATTACTCCGAGGGGCCCGCTCCTTCCCGGGATCGGAACCACCACGAACGACCGGTGGTCCGGCTGTTCCTGCCCGTCCACCAGGGTCGACTCCCCCTTGAGTGCACGCTTCACGGCCCGCGAGGGCCCCTCCAACTCAAACCAGCTCTGGGGAGCCCCCTGCACCCGATCCGCAATCCGCCGGGGTTGGCCGGCATGGATCTCCCACACGCCGCACAGGTCGCCCAGCGTGGGGACGCAGACCTCGGTCAGCCGCTCGGCGATCTCCAGGGGGTCCAGGGCGGCGCCCAGGATCGCCCGGCTGGCGGTCGCCAGGATCGCGAGACGGCTTTCACTTTTCTGCAGCGATCGGATGGCCGCCTGGTGAGCGGTGGCATCGCGGAACAGGTTCACCGCGAACCGGACCTTGCCGTCCTCGCCGAAGACCGGGCTAGAGCGAATCAGCGACCAGCGGACGCGTTCGGATCCCTCTGCCTTCCATCGGAGCAAGGTTTCCGGCGGCTGCTCTCCCAGCAGGGCTCGCCGGCTCGGCAGCAAATCCGCAGGGAACGGCTTGCCCTCCTCGTCCATGATCGTGAAACGCTCCATCACTGCGCTGACGGGAGCGGCGATCATCTCTTCGGGAGTCTTGTAGCCCAGCAGGCGGGCCGCCGCGGGATTGGCCCACACCAGCGCTCCGTCCGGACGCTGCACTGTGATCGCGTCCGTCACCGCATTCAAGGTGGCCGCCAGGTCCGCGCGCGACAGGGAGAACTCGGCGTTTGAAGGCGTCTGGCCGAACTCGGCGGACGCCGCGCTCTCGGGCATTATGCGATCGAAAGGACCCGCGAGAGGCCGCTTACCTCCAGTACTCGCCGGGTCTGGTCCGAGACCGATCTGAGCGTCAGGTCGCCGCCGCCGTTCCTCAGGCGCTTCAGGCCCGCCACCAGCACCGAGAGCCCGCTCGAGTCGATGAACTCCAGCTCCCCCATGTCCAGGCAGACGTCGTTGATCCCTTCGGCGTGGAACTCGATCAGCTTCTCACGCAGTTGCCGGGCGGTCTGGAAATCGAGGTCGCCCACCAGCTCGACGACGGTCATGGCTTCTTCGGTTTTGATGCGCATCTCGAAGTGTGTGCCCAATGGTCCTCCGGCGACGGATGGTTGAAGTCCCAAGTGTATCGCCGCTCGGTCGGATCACGTCCGGAGGGATCCTCAATCACCTCCCAGGTGGTAGTCTGGCCTATGCCGTAGACGGCAGGTGGCTGGCTATCCCTAACCGGATTGCCCCTTAAGTTCCTTCGGGAAGCCTGTTCAGGCGAACAGAATCTTCATTCTTTTGAGCGATCTGTCGTCCGCGGCGGGTCGTTTTTCGCGTTCTACGAATAGTAAGGAGCGTTATGCCGAAACCTCAGAAGGTAGAGGCGGTCCAGGCGCTGAAGGAGAAGCTCGAATCCAGCGACGCTGCGCTGCTGGCCGAGTTCACCGGCCTCAAGGTCGGCGAGATGATGCAAGTCCGGCGCAAGCTGGCCGAGAACGGCACCAACTTCGGTGTGGTGAAAAACACACTCGGCCGAATCGCTGCGACGCAGGCCAACATGGAGGACCTGATCCCGCTCTTGCGCGGCTCAACGGCAATCGCATTCGTCAAGGGCGATGCGGTTCTGGCAGCCAAGAGTCTGGACGAGGTGGCGAAAACCTACCCGGCCCTCGTGGTCAAGGGAGGCATCCTCGGCGGCAAGATTCTCGACGCCCAGCAAGCGAAGGCTCTGGCTTCGGTCGAGTCCCGGGAAGTGCTGCTGGCCCAGCTGGCCGGAATGCTGATCTCTCCGATTCAGAAGATGGGCAGTCTGTTGTACGCACCACTTGGAAACATGGGCAACGCCCTGTACGCGCTGCAGCAGCAGCGGTCCAGCCAGGCGCCTGCCGAGGCAACAGAAGCCCCGGCTGAAGCAGAAGCTCCGGCCACCGCAGACGCTCCGGCTGAGGCACCTTCCGAGGCAACCGAAGCTCCGGCTGAAGCACAGGCTCCGGCTGAAGCTCCAGCACAGGCCCCGGCTGAAGCAGAAGCGCCGGCTGAGGACGCACAGGCTGCGTCCACCGAGACAACCAATGAAGATTCGTCCGGCGAAGCCGAGACGCAGGCGTAGGAGGAAAAGATGGCAAAGGTAACTGCAGACGATCTGCTGGAAGCAATCGGCGACATGACGGTCCTGGAGCTCTCTGAGTTCGTCAAGTCGTTCGAGGAGAAGTTCGGCGTGACCGCCGCACCTCAGATGATGGCCGCGGCCCCCGGTGCCGGCGGCGGCGGAGGAGCCGGAGCAGCCCCCGAGGCGGAGGAGCAGGACGAGTTCGACGTCGTGCTCACCGGAATCGGCGACAAGAAGATCCAGGTCATCAAGGAAGTACGTGCTCTTACCCAGCTCGGCCTGAAGGAAGCCAAGGACCTGGTCGAGGCGGCTCCCAAGCCCATCCTCGAGAAGGTGGCCAAAGAGGTTGCCGACAAGGCGAAGGGCCAGCTGGAGGCCGCCGGCGCCACCGTCGAACTCAAGTAGCAGCTCAACCAGCAGCGGTCTGACAAAGGTATGCCCAGGCTGCTGTTGTTGACCGACGCCGACGTGAGCCGTCTGGTCGGCTCGGCGGAGGCGGTCGACGTGGTGGAGCGGGCGTTTGCCGACTTCGGTCTCGGCCGCGCCAACATGCCGCCCAAGGTGTATCTCGATTTCCCGCTGCAGCGGGGCGACCTCAGGGTCATGCCGGCTGCAGTGGGGGATCGGTTCGCCGGGGTGAAGCTGATCAACTCCCACGAGCTCAACCCCCGCAAGGGCCTGCCCGCAGTGGTGGGCACCTACATGCTTTTCTCTCAGGAGACCGGGACGCCGCTGTGTCTCATGGCCGCAACCGAGCTCACCGCCATCCGGACCGGCGCCGCCTCCGGTGTTGCTACCCGGCACCTGGCCCGGCAGGAATCATCGACCCTGGGCCTGGTCGGCGCCGGGGTGCAGGCGGGCTACCAGTTGGAGGCCGTCGCCGGCGAGCGCCCGATCACCCAGGTCCTGGTCTGGGGCCCCCCCGATGACCTCGCCCGGCGTGACGCCTTCCTCGGTTCCTTCCGCTCCGCCCACCCGAAGTTGCAGTTTCGCGCGGTCGAGGCGGCGCAGGAAGCCGCCGGCTGCGATGTCGTTTGCACCACCACGCCTTCCAGGTCCCCGCTTTTCCCGGCAGGGGCGGTGCGGCCGGGGACCCACATCAACGCAGTCGGCGCCGACGGCCCGGGCAAACAGGAGCTGGACCCGGCCCTGCTGAGCGCCGCCCGGGTAATCGTCGATGAGAGGTACCAGGCGGTTCACGGCGGAGAGGTCAACGTCGCCGTCTCGGCCGGGCTGTTCCACGAGAGGGACATCGCGGGGACTTTGGCGGACGTGGTCAACGGCTCGACGCCGGGCCGTACGGACGACGACCAGGTGACAATCTTCGACTCCACCGGCCTTGCCATTCAGGACATAGCGGTGGCGATCCTCGTCTACGAGAGGGCTCTCGAAGACGGAGCCGGCTCCACCATCGACCTTTAGGCGGTTCGGCGACATCTGCCGGCAGACCGGTCCGACCGGTCCCAACCATCGGGGGCCGAACGGCCCATGACACCACCCGCCCTTCGCAGTAGAAATCGCACGCCGGCCGGTGGAACGACAGGATGAAGGGTGCTGCATGGGAAACGCCGAAGGCGGTTTACGTGCCGTTGGTTTACCGGTAGCGTGCAGCCATGGTTGAGCAGCCTCCGTTTCAGCCGGTGACACCCGGCCCCCGCGAGGTTCCCGAGCTGCGGGCCCGCGGGGTCGGCGAGATCATCGACGCCGCGTTCAAGCTCTACCTGGCCCGCTGGAAGCTCTTCATCCCCCTGTCCGCGGTGTTCATGGTCCCGTTTGCCGCGCTGTCGGCCATTGCCAGCGGGACGGCGCTCGGGAGCCTGGACGAGGGCGAGTTCGTGGACCCCGAGGCCCTGCCGACCACCCAGGAGGTCCTGGCCTTCTTCGTCCCGATCGCAGCCGTCGGGCTCCTGTTCATGCTCTTCTACCCGGTGATGTCGGCGGCGCTCGCCTGGGCTGCCGGCCGTACCTATACCGGAGACTCCCCATCGGTCGGCCGGACGGTGGGCGTAGCGTTCGGCAAGATCGGCCCGATCCTGCTGGTGGCCATCCTCACCGGGCTGGCGATCGTCGGTGGGTTCCTGCTGCTGATCATCCCGGCGATCATCTTCGGCATCCGGTTCCTGCTCGCCTCCCAGATCGTGATCCTCGAGGACACCAAAGCCAAGGCGGCGATGAGCCGGTCGTGGAACCTGACCAGGGGGTACTTCTGGAAGATCGTCGGGGCGATGATCCTGTCGGCGATCATCGGGTCGATCGT
>DATLGP010000151.1:0-1820 GCA_035540395.1 Actinomycetota bacterium | reverse complement strand
CTGGATGTCGGCTTCCTGGATGTTGGCCATCTTGTTGCGCCGCTCGACATCGGCCGCCCGAGCCACCCGGTACTGGCTGTAGGTCCCCTTGTAGGGATGCATCTGGCCGTTGTCGAGGTGAAGAACTCTGGTGATGGCGCTGTCCAGCAGTTCCAGGTCGTGGCTGACTATCAGCAGGCCGCCCGAATAGGAGCGCAGAAACGACATCAGCCACGACTTGGCATCGACGTCCAGGTGGTTGCTGGGCTCGTCCAGCAACAGAGTGTCGGCGTGGGCGAACAGAGAGTGGGCCAGCTCGATCCGCCGACGCTCACCGCCCGACAGGGTCTCCATCGGGCGGGTCATCTCGTCGCCTGAGATGCCCAGACCGGCACAAATCCGGCGGGCCTCGGACTCGGCCTGGTAGCCGCCGGCCAGCCGGAAGTTCTCCTCGGAACGGGCGAACCGGGCAATGTTTCGCTCGGAGGGGTCCCCCTCCATGGCATGCTGCAGCTTGGTCAGACGATTTTGGGCCTCGGTGAGGTCCCGTCCGGCCAGCACGTACTCGAGCGCGGTGAAGTCCTCCTGCCCGGCATTCAGCTTGGCCTGTCGCAGATAGCTCCAGCTTCCTTGGAAGCGCACCGTCCCTTCGTACTCCACCGCACCGGCGGCTTCCTGCGACAGGATCGACATCAGCGTGGACTTTCCGGCCCCGTTGCGGCCGACCAGGCCCACCTTGTCTCCGGGCGCGACGATGAACGACGCCTCGTCCAAGAGGATGCGCGTGCCTATAGATATGTGTAGCCCGTTGACCTGCAGCAAGAATTAAGCCTTTCGAACGTTACCGAGTCGGATGGGCGCCGGAGCGCGGGAAACTATTGCGAGCCTTTAACCTCGTCCATCCATGGTCCCATACCGCCGAGGTGGTCGACCGATATGTGGGTGATAAAACCCGGCGGCGGGTCCGGCATCGGTGGAAATTTCACCTCCGGCCCCAGGTAGACGTGGGCCAGCGCCTGCAGCAGGGCGGGGGCGCCTCCCTCGGTGATCGTAGCCCGGCCTTTGACGATCAGGTACTCCCTCAGGCCCCACTGGTTTAGCCGGGTGCCCTCGAAGGAGACGGTCACCCGGGGGTCCCGTCGCATGTTGCGCAGCTTCTTCTGGTCTCCAAGCGTGGCCAGGATGATGCTGTCGTCCTCCACCCCCGCCCAAGCCAGTGAGACGTGGACGCTCCCGCTCTCGTTAAGCGTCGCAAGATGGGCGTAGGCGCCCGAACGGATGAGCTGCTTGGCCGACTCGGGGAACAACCTACGGCTCCTGACCTGGATGGGTGACGACCTTATCTTCGCATGCCCGGCTGCGGCCGGCCCGCTCAGGCGGTCGCTTCCAACGTCTGCCGGGCGGTCACCTGCTCCCGCAGGAACTGGATGATCAAGCCGGCCGTCGTCTCCGGGTCGTCGGCCATGGGCCAGTGGCCGCTCTCGGGAAGGATCTCCACCCGTGCCCTCGGGAAGGCGTTGGTCTGCAGGTGTGCCTGTTCGACCGGCAGGTACGGGTCTTTGGCGCCCCACACCACCAGGGCGGGCAGGTCGAGCTTGCGGATCGGATCCACCATCGGTTCCATCGACTTCGGCGAGGTCGCCCGGTACAGCCGGAGCACCGCCCGCTTGGTGGCGCGGTCGAAGTCGTTGTACATGCGGTCGACGAAGTGTTTCGGCAGGCCCTTGGAGTTGCCGTGTTTCAGCAGCAGGCGGAAGGCGGGGCGGTTGGCGGTGGCGTTGAAGACCTCGCCGACGACCGGCGTCCGCCAGATCTTTGCGAGGTAGTGCCAGTGGTATCCC
>DATLGP010000150.1:0-1898 GCA_035540395.1 Actinomycetota bacterium | reverse complement strand
GAGGTCATTCCCGGCAAGGACGGGTTGCTGCACATTTCGGAGATCGAGGACCGTCGCGTGGAGAAGGTCACCGATGTGCTGAAGATGGGCCAGCCGGTGCGTGTCAAGGTGCTCAGTCAGGACGAGCAGGGCCGCCTGCGGTTGAGCCGTAAGGCGGTACTCAAGGAAGAGCAGCAGCAAGACACCGAGGCACAGGCGGCCGGCAAGAGCCAGTGAGGCAATTCGCCCAAGCCGCTGCTGTTACACATGTTGTTAAGAGCCATCCGGAACCGTCCCGGGTGGCTTTTTTTGTTACGCCTGCGACTTGTCGCCGGTATTTTTCCACGCTCTTCGGCGCGGCTATACTAAGTTGGCCGCGCGGCGCTCCAAAAGCGTCGTTGATGCAGTCCGAAGGAGAGTGTGCTCCACGTCACACGCACCCGCGCGCGTCGTGCCCGCATGGCAGGAGGTATTTCCCATGCCAAGAGGTCAAGTCAAATGGTTCGACCCTAAGAAGGGTTACGGCTTCATCGTCGGGCCTGAAGGCCAAGATGTTTTTGTGCATTACTCGCATATTCAGTCGGAGGGGTTCAGGACTCTCAAGGATGGCGAATCCGTCGACTACGAGCTCCTCCAGGGCGAAAAGGGCTGGCAGGCCCGCAGCGTGCGATCCGCCGAAGCCGGCGACGGCCCCGTCACCCGCTCCACGCCCGGCGAGCAGGCCGCCGCTCCCGCCCCCTCCGGGTACCACGGCGCCGGCGATGCTCAGGCCGCTCCTCGCACCTCCGGCTACGAAGGCGCGGGCGACTGATGTCGCATGTCTCGTTCCTGACTGGGGTTGCCTGCGGTATCGCCCTGACCATACCCTTCATCTTCCTCGCCACACGTCGCACCGCCCGACGCGTCCGCCGACTCGAACAGCGCGCCCAGGCCGCCGAGCGACTCGCCGAGCTGGGCACCCTCACCGGCGGCCTGGCCCATGAAATCAAGAACCCCCTGTCCACCATCGGCCTGAATCTCCAGCTCCTGCGAGAATCCATCGACGACTCCGACCTGCCCCCGGACCTCCTGTCCCGCCTGCAAAACCGCCTCGACGCCATCACCTCCGAGGCCGACCGCCTCCGCGGAATCCTCGAAGATTTCCTCTCCTTCGCCGGCCGCATCCGGCTCGACCCCCAGCCCACCGACATCAACCGCGTCATCGAGCAGCTCGCCGACTTCTTCCACCCCCAGGCCGAAGCCTCGGGCATCCGCCTTCGCACCCAGCTCGACCCGGCCGCCGGCCAGCTGCCCCTCGATGTCACCCTCTTCAAGCAGGCCCTGCTCAACCTGCTGCTCAACGCCACGCAGGCGATGGTCGAAGCCCGCTACTCCGGCAAGCCCCACGGCGGCTCGGCCGACCTGATCGTCCGCACCCAGCCCAACCGCGATGGCATCGAGGTCCACGTCATCGACACCGGCCCAGGCATCGACCCGGCCGTCCGCGAAAAACTGTTCCAGCCCTACTTCTCGACCAAGCGCAAAGGCACCGGCCTGGGCCTGCCCACCACCCGCCGAATCGTCCACGAGCACGGCGGCGCCATCACCGTCCACACCGAACCCGGCCGCGGCTCCGACTTCACGCTCCACCTGCCGAGGCACGAGCTCCGCGCATGAGCAATCGGAATCTCTTCTTCCGAGCGTAAGAAAACCTGCGGTTTTCCTACACCTTTCCCTTTGGAGTGCGGCATCTCGATGCCGCCTTCGAAAGCGGCGACGCGTCGCCGCACTCCAAAGCCGGACCGCTCGAACCGAACGAGATCGCTTGCTCCGCCCCGAGCTCACCGTCGAGGGACACCTTTCCCTTCGCAAGGCCGCATTTCGATGGTTCCTCTCCCGGTGGGAGAGGTGGCCGCGCAGCGGCCGGTGAGGCAGCGCCG
>DATLGP010000149.1:0-4191 GCA_035540395.1 Actinomycetota bacterium | reverse complement strand
GGTGACCTTCGTGATTTCCAACTCCGACCCGATCGACCACGAGTTCATCGTCGGGGACCAGTCGGTGCAGGACCGCCACGAGACGGGGACCGAGCCATACCACGATGCGATCCCGACAGAAGTCACCGTGCCGGCCGGGGAGACCGTCAGGACCACCATTGCGTTCGGCGAGCCGGGGCACCTGCTCATCGGCTGCCACCTGCCGGGGCACTACGCCTACGGTATGAAGGGCACGATCACGGTCCGCTGACCCCGGCGACCTGGCTAAGCCCCCGTTCGTGCGGTGCCGGCAACGATTTTCGGTCCCCTGACGTGCCGCTTCGGGAGCGGAGTGCGAAATGAGCGACTACCGGCGGGCAACCGCATAGGCTGGTTTGTCATGAGCCGGCCGAACCTGACCTACGAGCAGCTCCACCGGACCACCGGCTGGGCCTATGGTGAACAACCCGACGACCTTCTGGCCGAGGCGCTTGCCGTGATCCCGCCGGGGCCCGCCGTGGACCTGGGAGGGGGACAGGGGCGCCACGCCCTGTATCTGGCCTCACGGGGTTTCGCCGTCGAACTGGTCGACCTGTCCGGCGACGCGCTGGACCAGGCTCGCCGCTCCGCGGCCAAGCTCGGGCTCCAGGTCAGAACAGTTCGGTCGAACATCGCCTTCTACGATCCGCCCTCGGGGCTGCAGGCGGTGGTGGCGGCCCTGGTTCTGCACGTCCCGGCCCGCCATGCCGCCTTGAAGACGGCCGAGCGTGTGGGCGGCGCGATGAACCAGGGCGCGCTGTTCTACCTGACCGTCCCGGGCTTCGACGAGCCCACCCGGGGGCTGGCGCAGGACCTGCTGGCCGCCGCCGGGTGCGAGGGGCGGGTGGGCAAGCATGTGGTGACCCGGGCCGAGCGCCCGCGCCTTCCGGTCCCCCGGCGCAACGAGACCCGAGCCGTTGGATTCCGTCGCTGAGGAATCGGTAGAGCAGATCCAGGCCGAGGTGGCCGGCTGCTTCAAGTGCCCCCGTCTGGTCGCGTGGCGGGAGGCCAGCGCCGCGAACCCACCCGCGCGGTTTCGCGGCGAGCCGTACTGGGCTCGGCCGGTTCCCGGGTTCGGTGATCCCCGGGCGAGGCTGCTGATAGTCGGGCTGGCCCCCGCCGCTCACGGAGGCAACCGGACCGGCCGGGTGTTCACCGGCGACCGGTCGGGCGATTGGCTGTTTCGGGCTCTGCACCGGGCGGGCTTCGCCAACCAATCCCTGTCGAGGGACCGGGCCGACGGGTTGAATCTCATCGACTGCTACGTAGCCGCCGCGGTGCGGTGTGCCCCGCCGGACAACAAGCCGCTGCCCGAGGAGAGGCGAAACTGCCTTCCCTACCTCGTCCGCGAAATCCGGGCGCTGACCAGGCTCAGGGTCCTGGTGGCTCTCGGTTCGATAGGCTGGGAGGCAGCGCTCGCGGCTTTGGGTGACAATGGGAGGAGCGTCCCGTCACCAAGGCCGCGCTTCGGTCACGGCGTCGGGGTAGACGTTGCCGGGTTCCATCTGATCGGCTCGTACCACCCGAGCCCCCAGAACACCAACACCGGGCGACTGAGCGAGCAGGCCCTGGACGGGATATTTCTCGAAGCCGCCGGCTTGATCCGCCGGCTTGAGCCCAACGTAGGCTAGGAGGCCCAACTTCATGGATGCGGTAGCCGAATTTTCGAGCATCGTCACCCGCCCCGAAGAGCAGATCGACCTGGGCCGAGCCGCCCTTCTGATTGCCGCCGCCGATCATCCGGACCTGGAGCTTGACACGTGGGTCACCCGCCTCGATGACTTTGCCTACGGCGTCGACGACCTCGAGTCGCTACGCCGGCGCCTGTTCACCGAGCTGGGTTTCGACGGTGAGCGCGATAACTACTACGAGTCGGAGAGCTCGTTTCTGGATGTGGTGATCGATCGCCGGCGCGGCAACCCCATCACGCTGTCCGTGCTGACCATGGAGGTCGGCCGACGGGCCGGTATCAAGCTGGAGGGCATCGGCATGCCCGGGCACTTCCTGGTGCGCTCCGCGCTTACAGGCGACTACATCGACCCCTTCTTCAACGGCGAGCTCATGGACGAGTCGGGGGTGGAAGCTCGCTTTCGCCAGGTAACCGGAGTCCCGGCCGAGGTCAAGTTCAGCCCGGGGATGCGCCCGGTATCGGGCAAGCAGGAGATACTCGCCCGGATGCTCAACAACCTGAAAGCCATCTTCCGGGCCCGCAGGGACGGAAGGTCGCTGGAGTGGGTGCTGCGGATGCGGTTGTCGATCCCGATTGTTCCGCCCGACGAGGTGACGGCGCTGGGCGAGGCGTTGGCGCTGCAGGGACGGGTGAAGGAGGGAGCCGACGAAGTGCTGGCCACTGCCGAGGCTCACCCGGAACTTGCCGAGCAGCTGCGAGCTGCTGCAATATCCCTTCGGGCTTCGCTCAACTAGTCCTGAGACCGGGTGTCCGGCGGAGGATGTTTTTCAGCCTTTGATCAGCCTCTTAGATGTCCGGCTTGGCGGCAAGCGCGCCACGGGCTGCGGGCACTGCCATCCCGGCCTGGGGGGAAAGACCTTCAGCGGAGTCGAAAGGGTCGTCGATGACCGCAAGCTCTTCCGGCTTTGCCAGGATCCGCTCCGCCCATACCGTGAGCATAAGCACCAGTGTCATCAGCAGAGGAAATGATCCAACCATTAGTAAACTCATGCGCCAATCTTTCCCGGTAACCGGCCCTTCTAACCGGTTTTACGCCAGAAAGCTCGCTTGCAGTGGTCAAATTGACACTTAGAGTGCTTGAAAGCACCATTAGGCATCAGTCTAAACCCTGAGTCTCGATGAGAATCGAAAACGGGTTTCGGAGACCGGCCCGGCAGGAATCAGTTCTGGAGATGCCGGAGAACGGGAGCTAGAGGATGGCCGACCGAGTTGAGCTGATCGATTACGGCGATGCCCCCTGGTACGACCTGGGACCCGCCCATCCGCTGCGACCGAGCCGGGTGTTGCTGACCTGCCGGCTGATAGACGAATACGGGATCCTGGGCGCGGAGCACGTGACCCGCACCGATGCGCGGGACGCCACCGACGCCGAAATACTGGCGGTGCACGATGCGCCCTACGTCGAGGCGGTGAAGCTGGCGGGCCAGGGGAAGCGGGGGCCGTGGTGGCAGTTCGGGTTCGGTCCCGGCGACAACCCGGTCTTTCCGCGGATGCATGAGGCGTCGGCCCGGGTGGCAGGCGCATCCATCGCCGCGGCAGAGGCGCTGCTCTCGGGACGGGCGGACCACGTGTTCAACCCATCGGGGGGACTGCACCACGCCATGCCCGGGCGGGCCAGCGGGTTCTGCGTCTACGACGACCCGGCCATCGCCATCGCCTGGCTGCAGGCGCATGGCGCCGGAAGGGTGGCGTACCTGGACGTCGACGCCCACCACGGCGACGGTCCCCAGGCGATCTTCTTCGACAACCCGGACGTGCTGACGATTTCGCTGCACCAATCGGGCGACACCTTATTCCCCGGTACCGGATTCGTCGACGAGATCGGGGGCCGGGGGGCCGAGGGCGCCTCGGTGAATGTGCCTCTGCCGCCGCTGACGACGGACGGCCTGTGGCTAAAGGCGTTCCGGGAGGTGGTCCCTCCGCTGATGGAGGCGTTCAAGCCGGAGGTGCTGGTGACCCAACTCGGCTGCGACACCCACTACACGGATCCGCTGACCAACCTGATGCTGACCACCGGGGCGTTCTTCGAGACCGCCGGGATTATTCACGAGCTGGCTCACAGGACCGCCGGCGGCCGGTGGCTGGCCACCGGGGGCGGGGGGTACCAGTGGGCCAGTGTGGTTCCCCGGGCCTGGACCATCTACTTCGCCGAGATGGCGGAGTTCACCCTGCCGGACAAGGTGCCTGCGGCGTTCATCAGGGAAGCGGAGAGCGAGGCGGGGGAACCCATGCCGCTGAGGCTGTCTGAGCCAGAGATTGTGGACTCGCCGGTGTCGGAGGAAGATATCGACCGGATAGTGGACGAGGTCAGGCGGTCGATATTCCCCCACCACGGCCTGGCTTGATGATCAGCCGATATTCGAAGCCAGGGCGGTTCCGGTGTCGTCCCTCTTTTTGAATACTTCGGCCGAGAGCTGCTCCATGTGGTTGAACGCACTCATGAGACGCTGAATCAGAAAGTTGTCCAGCCTCTCGTGGCCTTC
>DATLGP010000148.1:0-1860 GCA_035540395.1 Actinomycetota bacterium | reverse complement strand
GAACATGGTTATGGCTGCTGACGAAGTAGGAACCGATCAAGGCGGAGGCTCGCTGCCCGAGGGACGCGTGGTCGCAGTCATCGGCCCCGTCATCGACGTCGACTTTCCCCCGGAGGGACTGCCCGAGATTCACTTCGCCCTGGAGCTGGAGCGCAGCGTCAGCGGCGGCCAGGAAAAGCTGACCGCCGAGGTTGCCGCCCACATCGGCAAAGGTCTGGTCCGGGCCATCTGCATGGCGCCGGCCGACGGCATCCGGCGGGGTGCCCGGGTGGTCAACACCGGCGGGCCGATCACGGTGCCCGTCGGTCCGGGGACCCTGGGCCACGTGTTCAACGTGCTCGGCCAGTGCCTCGACACCCCCAACGAGCAGCTCGACCTTCGTGAGCGCTGGGGCATCCACCGCACGCCCCCGCCCTTCGACGAGCTGGAGCCCAAGACCGAGATGCTGGTTACCGGCATCAAGGTCGTCGACCTGCTGGAGCCGTACGTCAACGGTGGAAAGATCGGCCTTCTGGGAGGCGCCGGAACCGGCAAGACCGTTCTGATCAAAGAGATGATCTACCGCATCGCCCAGGCCCACGGCGGTTACTCGGTGTTCGCCGGCGTGGGGGAGCGCACCCGTGAGGGCAACGACCTCTGGCTGGAGATGAACGAGGCCGGCGAGGAGGTTCTATCAAAGGTCGCCATGGTGTTCGGCCAGATGGACGAGCCCCCCGGCGTGCGCCTTCGGGTTGCCCTGTCGGCCCTGACCATGGCCGAGTATTTCCGTGACGTCGAGCGCCGTGACGTGCTGGTGTTCATCGACAACATCTTCCGCTTCGTGCAGGCCGGATCCGAGGTTTCCACGCTGCTCGGCCGTATGCCTTCGGCAGTGGGCTACCAGCCGACCCTTAACGACGAGATGGGTGAGATGCAGGAGCGCATCACCTCCACCAAGGGCAGGTCGATCACTTCGATCCAGGCCATCTACGTGCCCGCCGACGACTACACCGACCCGGCGCCTCACTCCACCTTCGCCCACCTGGACGCCTTCACCGCACTTTCCCGTGAGGTGTTCGCTCTCGGGATCTACCCGGCGGTCGACCCGCTGGCGTCGTTCTCCCGGGTGCTCGATCCCCGCTACGTCGGACAGGAACACTACGACGTCGCCAACGAGGTCAAGCGAATCCTGCAGCGCTACAAGGACCTCCAGGACATCATCGCCATCCTGGGGCTCGACGAGCTTTCCGAAGAGGACAAGCTCGACGTGTACCGGGCTCGCAAGATCCAAAAGTTCTTGTCCCAGCCCTTCTACGTGGGCGAGGTGTTCACCGGGATTCCGGGGGAGACGGTTCCGGTGGAGGAGTCGATCCGGGGCTTCAAGATGATCACCGAGGGCGAAGTCGACCACCTTCCCGAGCAGGCGTTCTACATGGTGGGCGGCATCGACCAGGCCATCGAAAAAGCCAAGAAGATGTCCGAATGACCCTGCATCCCCAATTGCTGCGTTCCTCGTCGCCTTGCGTGCTGAGCACGTCGACACTCCTCACCCTTGTACCTGGGGCCGCAGGATCCTTTAATAGGGAGGGCTCTGTAAAATGCCGCTAGAGGTTCAGCTCGTCTCGGCTGAGGACGACCTTTATATTGGGCCGGCGGAGTTTATCTCCACCCAGACGGTGGAAGGATCCATCGGCATCATGCCGGGTCACACGCCGATTCTGGCGCAGCTTCCGGCCGGTGAGGTGAAGATCGTGTCGAGCGGTAAGGACCACAAGTTTCAGATCGAGGGCGGGTTCTTGACCGTCAAGGAGAACAAGGTCATCATCCTGGCCGAGCCGGAATCGGGAGAGCCGGCCTGACTTCGGAGACGGGGCTGGGATC
>DATLGP010000147.1:0-3584 GCA_035540395.1 Actinomycetota bacterium | reverse complement strand
TCGGCCGGCGTCATCGCTTCGCCCGGGACATGGCATCGCTGCCGGCTGGAGTCGTCGGCCACGTACTGCCCACCGGCGAGGAGAACACCGCCGGCGGCCTCGGCCTGCTGAAGTACCGGGACTTCACCCACGTCGCCGAGAGAATCGACTCCGCCCGTCTGGCCAGCGGCCAGTTCCTGGACGAGCTCGCCTCCTCGTCCGAACCCAGATGAATTACCGCCGGAGGTCGATCGCATGAGCCGGCTGCTCCTTCGAATCGTGCGGCGGCTGGTGCTCGTCCCGGTGGTGCTGACCGTGTGCCTGGCCTGGCTGGTCGCGCTGCCGGCCCTGATGCTGCCGGCGGCGCTCTACAGCCTGTTGTTCGAACGCAGGGCGCGCATCCTCAGGGTCTTCTCGTTTATGACGGTGTACTTTCTCCTGGAGATCGTAAGCTTGGTGGTCCTGCTGGGGCTGTGGCTGGCCTCGGGCTTGGGGCTACGCATGCAATCGGCGCGGGCGCAGGCCGCCCACTTCGCCTATATGAGGTGGTGGCTGTGCCAGGTGGAGACGGCGGCGGCTCGCCTGTTTCGCCTGCGCATCGAGATCGAGGACCCCCCGGCCCCCAGGTCGGGTCCGGTCCTGGTGTTCAGCCGCCACGCCGGCCCGGGCAACTCCTTGATGCTGGTGGCAACCCTGATGCTCCGCTACCGGCGGCTGCCTCGGATAGTCATGCTGGCGAAGCTGCAATGGGACCCCTTCTTCGACATCATCGGCAACCGCTTGCCGAACCGCTTCATCACCCATCGCCCGGCCGACCGCGACCGCTCCCTCAGGGCCATCGCCGACCTGGCATCGGTCACTCCGAGCGATGGTGCGTTCGTGTTGTTCCCCGAGGGCCGGGACTTCACGGTAAAGCTTAGAGCCAGGGCAATCGAAAGCCTGCGCCGCAAGGGTTTTACGGGTTACGCCGACAAGGCGGAGAAGATGCTGCGGGTCCTGCCTCCCCGCCACGGAGGGGTAATGGCCGCGGTGACCGCCGCGCCGCACGCCGACGTGATCTTCGTTGCCCACACGGTCCTGGAGGACGTCGGCCCCTTCGGTGAGCTGTGGCGCCGCATCCCGTTCGAGCGACCGGTTACCGCACACTACTGGCGCATACCGGCGGCCGAGGTGCCGCGCGAACAAGAGGCGCTGATCGAGTGGCTTTACGAGTGGTGGGGCCGGATAGACAAGTGGATCGACGACAGGATCCCTCCGCAGGACCGGCCGGAGCCCCTGCCCCTGGGACCGGTTCCTTCGGGCCCGCCCGAGGGAGGCACCGCCGCCCAACCGCAAAAATAACCGCCGCCCGGAGAAGCACCCGGCCTAGCTTCAATCGAAGTTTGAGGCGACGTGGTTCGTTCGGTGACCGGTTGCATGCAACCGGTCACCGAACGAGAGGCGCCGATCAGGCGAGGTCGAACCGGTCCAGGTTCATGACCTTGTCCCACGCCGACACGAAGTCGTGAACGAACTTCTCTTTGGCGTCGTCGCAGGCGTAGACCTCCGAGATGGCTCTCAGCTGCGAGTTCGAACCGAAGACCAGGTCGACGGCGGTCGCAGTCCGCTTGACCTGCCCGGTCGCGCGGTCCCGGCCCTCATACACGTTCTCATCCCAGGTTGACGGCTTCCACTCCGTGCCCATGTCGAGCAGGTTCACGAAGAAGTCGTTGTTCAACGTCCCGGGCCGGTCGGTGAACACACCGTGTTCGGATTGCCCGACGTTGGCATTCAGGGCCCGCATCCCCCCAATCAGCACCGTCATCTCGGGAGCCGTCAACTTCAACAGGTTGGCCCGGTCAAGCAGCAGGGTTTCGGGAGACAGCTTCTCGCCGGCCCTCAGGTAATTGCGGAACCCGTCGGCAGCCGGTTCGAGTACCTCGAAGGTCTCCACGTCGGTCTGCTCCTGCGACGCGTCTGTGCGTCCCGGCGAAAACGGCACCACGACCTTGTAGCCGGCCGCTTTCGCCGCCTGCTCGACCGCCGCGCACCCGCCGAGGACTATCAGGTCGGCCAGCGACACGCGCACGTTCCCCTTCTGCGAGGTGTTGAAGTCCTGCTGGATCCCCTCGAGGGTCCGCAGCACGCCGGCCAGCTCGGCTGGCTCGTTCACCTCCCAGTTGCGCTGGGGCTCGAGGCGAATACGCGCCCCGTTGGCCCCGCCGCGCTTGTCGGTGTCGCGATAGGTGGCCGCCGAACCCCAGGCGGTAGATGCCAAACGGGAAACCGACAGCCCCGAGGCGAGAATCTTCGCCTTCAGGTCCGCAATCTCGGGGTCCCCGACCAGCTGGTGGTCCACCGCGGGGACCGGATCCTGCCATAGCTGCGGCTCGGGGACCCAGGGGCCGAGGTAACGGGACACGGGCCCCATGTCACGATGGAGCAGCTTGAACCACGCCTTGGCGAATGCTTCTGCGAGCTGGTCCGGGTTTTCGTGGAAGCGCTTTGAGATCGGGCCGTAGATCGGGTCCATCCTGAGCGCCAGGTCGGTGGTCAGCATCATCGGGGCGTGCCGCTTCGACGGGTCGTGGGCGTCGGGCACCGTGCCTTGCGCCTCAGGGTTCTTGGGGGTCCACTGCTTGGCACCTGCCGGGCTGGTCGTCAGCTCCCATTCGTAGTTGTACAGGTTGTCCAAAAAGCCGTTGTCCCACCGGGTCGGCTCGTTGGTCCATGCACCCTCGAGTCCGCTGGTGATCGTGTCCGCGCCCTTGCCGCTGCCGTGGGCGTTGATCCATCCGAGACCCAAATGCTCAACCGGACAGCCTTCCGGCTCGGCACCGACGAGCTCGGGGTCGCCTGCGCCGTGGCACTTGCCAAAGGTGTGACCGCCTGCGATGAGGGCGACGGTTTCTTCGTCGTTCATCGCCATCCGGCCGAAGGTCTCCCGGATGTCCCGGGCGGCGGCCAGCGGGTCCGGGTTGCCGTTGGGACCCTCCGGGTTCACGTAGATCAGGCCCATCTGCACCGCGGCAAATGGTCCGGTGAGCTCACGGTCGCCACTGTAGCGCTCGTCGCCGAGCCAGGTGTCCTCCGGGCCCCAGATGATCTCGTCCGGCTCCCAGATGTCCTCCCGTCCGAAGCCGAAGCCGAACGTCTTGAACCCCATGGACTCCATCGCGACATTGCCGGCGTATACCAGCAGGTCGGCCCACGAAATCTTCTTGCCGTACTTCTGCTTGACCGGCCAGAGCAGCCGGCGCGCCTTGTCCAGGTTGGCGTTGTCGGGCCAGCTGTTGAGGGGCGCGAACCGCTGGTCGCCCGAACCCCCGCCGCCCCGCCCGTCGGCGATGCGGTAGGTGCCTGCGGCGTGCCAGGTCATCCGGATGAGAAGGGGTCCGTAGTGACCATAATCCGCAGGCCACCAGTCCTGGGAGGTCGTCATGACATCGATGAGGTCCTGCTTCAGCCCCTTAAGGTCGAGGGTCTTGAACTCCTCCGCGTAGTTGTAGTCCTCGCCCATCGGATCGGACAAGGTCGAATGCTGGTGAAGGACCTTCAGGTCCAGCTGATTCGGCCACCAGTCCTGGTTCGTCCTCGGCCGAGTCCGCGCGGGCGTCGGTGAGGGG
>DATLGP010000146.1:0-9312 GCA_035540395.1 Actinomycetota bacterium | reverse complement strand
CTCCCACCCCGGGCGGTGAACAGGGTCAGCAGACAACGGCCAGGTGGCAGCCGCCCGCCCCGGCTCCGGCGGCTGCGCCGGTAGCCAACGGGCACGCCACCACCGGCATTCAGCCGGCTCGGCGCCGTGCCTGGTCCGAGGGTGAAGACCGCCCGGATGCGAAACTCGACGTTGCACCGCAGCAAGCGGCCCCAAAGCCCGAGCAACCGCAGTTCCGCTCGCGGACGGAGGAGCCTGTGGAGGCCTCCCGAAGCACGGGACGCAAGGAACAAGGCGCCTGGGCGGCGGGCCTTCAAGACGACTCGTGGGATGACGACGAAACCGAGGCAGGCGAGGAACGGGTTTCCCGGATCCTGGTTCTCGACCGGGTCGGAAGCTTCTCCACCGAGCTGGCGCGGGCAACCGTGGACCTGGATCCGGCCCCGGAAATTCTCCGGTTAAGCCGTTCCACCCAGGTCATCGACGTGGTCGAACAGGAGAATCCCGACGTTATCGTAGTCGCTCCGGAGGAGGTCACCGGCGCCGGGCTGAAACGCCTCGCCGAGATCCACCGGGACGACCCGAAGATCGTCATAGTCCTGTCCGAAGGGCCCAAGCCGGTCACCGCAGCCCAAACCGCGGCCTGTGGGACCAGCGACATCCTCCCGAAGGGAGCCACCAAGGCACGCCTGAGGAGCAAGATGGTAAGGGCTCTGCAGACCGCCGACGAGCTCCGTCGGGAGCACCTGGTGGTCGAGGAGCGGGTCGTGGTCGAAGAGGTCACGGTTCCCGAGCCGGAGCCGGTGTCTTTGCCCGTCAGGGACTACGCCGCTCCCCCGAACTACGCCCCTGCACCCAAGCCGGCAACTAATCGCAACACCAGGCTGGCGCGGGTCTTCACGGTTGCTTCGGCATCCGGAGGGTGCGGAAAAACCTTCTACTCCACCAACTTCGCCGCCTACCTGGCGAAGGCGACCGGGGGCAAGGTACTGCTGGTAGACCTGGACCTGCAGTTCGGTGAGGTGGCGATATCTCTTCACCTGCGGCCGAAGCGCACGATCTCCGAGCTGGTACTGGAGGACGACATCCGCGCAGCACTGAGCGACTACGTCGTTGACCACGCCGCCGGATACAAGGTGCTTTGTGCCCCGCGTGACCCGATCGCCGGAGACAAGGTTGGTCCCCGGGAGACCACTGCAGTGCTCGAAGCTGCACGCGCAGAGTTCGATTACATCGTGGTGGACACGCCTCCTTCGATCAACGAGACGTGCCTGGCCGCATTCGACCAGTCGCAGTCCCTGGTGATCATGGCGACGATGGACCTGCCCTCGCTCAAGAACCTGAGGGTGTTCCTGGAGACGCTTAAAAAGTTGAACCTACCTGCCGATCAAGTATCGCTGGTAGTCAACAAGGCCGAGTCCGGAACCGGAATCGACCTTAGGGAAGTGGAGCCGCTCTACCCCCAGGGCTTCTCCGCAGTTCTTCCGTACGCCAAGCAGGTGTCCTGGTCCATCAACATGGGGATGCCCGTCCTGGTGGCCGACCCCAACGCTGACATCAGCCGCAAGCTTGTGGAAGGTGCAGTGAAGCTTGTGCCGCCACTCCCGGGGAAGCAGATTCCCTGGATGGCACCCGCAGCTGCCCCCCGGCGCGGATGGTTCTCGAGGTTACTGAAAGGAAAGGCCAAATGAAACTGTCAGACCGGGTTGAGCTGGTCGAGGTAGAAGCAACACGCTCCGGTTCCAAGAGCAGGCGGCGTACGCCGGCTGCGGCCGGCACCGAAAACTGGGGCCAGATGAAGCGCCGAGTCCGCGACGCGCTGCTCGAGGAGCTTGGTCCCAAGCTGTACCAAAAGACCAAGCCGGAAGAGTTGAAGGCGACGGTCATGGACAACCTGGACAACGCCCTGGAGAAGGCCGGGGTTTCGGTTTCGTTGACCCAGCGGGCCAAGTTCGCAGCCGAGGTGGCCGCGGATCTGCTGGGATACGGGCCGCTCGAGGAGCTGCTTGCAGACCCGACCCTGACCGAAATCATGTGCAACGCCTACGACGACGTCTATGTGGAGCGCAACGGTAAGCTCGAGCACGTCAACACCACGTTCACCGATGAGGCGCACCTGCGCCAGATCATCGAGAAGATCGTGGCTACGGTGGGCCGGCGCATCGACGAGTCCTCGCCGATGGTGGATGCCCGGCTCCCAGACGGGTCGCGGGTCAACGCGATCCTTCCCCCGGTTGCCGTTCACTCACCGGTGCTGACCATCCGGCGATTTCCGGCGGAGCCGTACGGCATGAAGGACCTGATCAACTTCGGGTCGGTCACGCTGGATGCGGCAATGTTCCTGGAGGCCTGCGTTCGGGGCAAGCTGAACATCCTGGTGTCGGGTGGTACCGGTACCGGTAAGACCACCATGCTGAACGTGCTCACCGAGTTCGTTCCCGAGGACGACCGCATCGTGACCATCGAGGACGCTGCCGAGATCCGGCTGCACCAGCCTCACGTGATCACGCTGGAGGCACGTCCGGCGAACATCGAAGGCGCCGGTCAGGTCTCCATTCGTGACCTGGTCCGCAACGCCTTGCGTATGCGCCCGGACCGCATCGTTGTGGGTGAGGTTCGAGGCGGCGAAGCGCTGGACATGCTGCAGGCGATGAACACCGGTCACGAGGGTTCTTTGACCACCATCCACTGCAACTCCCCGCGGGACGGCCTGGCTCGTATGGAGACCATGGTTCTCATGGCCGGTTACGACCTGCCGCTGCGGGCCATCCGGAGCCAGATCGCGTCGGCCGTGGACATCATCATCCACATCGACCGCTTCGGTGACGGAAGCCGGCGGGTTACCCACATCTCGGAAGTTCAGGGAATGGAGGGCGACGTGATCACCCTTCAGGACATCTTCCGGTTCAACTTCGCCGAAGGCGGAACCCAGTCGGCTCGCTCTTCTGGGCGTTTGCGCCCGACAGGGCTTCGGCCCAAGGTGGTGGAGAAGCTGCAGGAGGCAGGCGTCAGCGTGCCGCCGAAGCTGTTCCGTCCCCTGGGCGAGGAAACCGTCGGCGCTGCCGGCGGCCTGCGGTCGGTGGCCAGCAACACGGTTAGGAGGGGATGATCGTGACGTTTCTAGCAGCACTGTTCGTAGCCGCCGGGATTCTCATGGTTGCCGTGGGAATCGCCCAGCGCAGCTCGGGCCGGCGGGAGCACCTTCGCCAGCTCCTGGAGGTAGAGCTTCAGGAGCCAACGAAGTCCCCGGAGGCCCTGTCGGACCTCATGGAAAAAGCCGGCGCCTTTGCCGAGCGGGCCATGGGCAAGACAACCACCGCTATCAGCCTTCGGGGGCGGCTAACCCAGGCCGGCTCCAACCTGAAGGCGGGGGAGTATGTTGCGATACTCGCCTTCATGGCCTCAATTGCCGGGGCCCTGGTTTGGATGCTGTCGGACTCGCTCCTCATCGGACTGATCGTGGCCGCCGTCACTCCACTCGTTGGGCTGATGTACCTGAAGAACCGGGCTCGCAAGCGCTTGATTTTGCTGGAGTCCCAGTTGCCCTCGGTCCTTCAACTGCTGGCAGGCTCCCTCGATTCCGGCTCGTCGCTGCTTCTTGCGATGGAGCTGGCGGCTGAGGAGGGGGATCCTCCTCTCGCCACCGAGCTCAGCCGGGTGATTGCCGAGACAAGGGTCGGCCGGCCGCTTTTGGAGTCGCTGGAGGCCATGGCGCAGCGAATCGGTTCCAGGGACATCTCGTGGACCGTGGAAGCCATCCGGATTCAGCACCAGACCGGAGGCAAGCTGGCCGACACGCTGAGAATCCTGGCCGAGTTCATGCGTGCTCGCCTCGAGGTTCGAGGAGAGGTTCGGGCTCTATCTGCCGAGGCTCGCATCTCGGGCAAGGTCCTAACCGCCCTGCCGATCGGGATCGGTTCGTTCCTGTTCATCTTTCGCCGAGGCTACCTCGACCCGCTGGTCTCGACCACGTTCGGCCAGCTGATGCTGGGCGCCGCGGTCGCCGGATTGGTGCTGGGCTCGCTGTGGATGCGGCGCATGGCCCAAGTGGAGGTGTGAGATGGAAACCATGTTGTTGATAATGAGTGTCGCGGCAGTGGCCGGCGGACTTGGACTGGCAGCCGTAGGCGCCGGGCAGGCCCTGACCTCCCGCCGTGCGGTCACCTCTGCAAGCGAGGTCCTCCTTACGGAAGGCCCCGGCTACGACGAGGAGATCGAGCGGCCCTTCTCCGAGCGGCTGCTGGGACCGGCGTGGGGCAACTTCCGTAGAATGGGAAGAACCGTCACGCCGAGCTGGCAGATGAAGCGTATTCGGCGCAACGCCCAGCTTGCAGGTCTGGGATCAGGCGGAGTTGAGGGGCTTTTGGCCCTCAAGGCAGCCGGTGTTGCCGCCGGTGCAACCCTGATACCGCTGGCTATGGCGGCTCTGGGGGCCAGCTTCGGTCCGGTTGTCCTGTGGGCCATTCTCGGAGGTGCCATCGGGTACTTCCTTCCCGATTTCTGGGTGGCCCGAAAGGGAGAGACTCGCCAGAACGACATCCGCCGGATGCTGCCGGAGACCATCGACCTGATGGCAATTGCAGTGCAGGCCGGCATGGGACTGGAAGGTGCAATCGAACTGGTTGCCCGCAAGCTACCGGGTCCGCTGGGCGAGGAACTCCAACGGCTCTTGCAGGAGATCCAACTGGGCTCCAGCAGGCGCCAGGCGCTCCAGAAGCTGCGGGATCGCACGGAGATCAGCGAGCTGTCCACGTTCGCGATGGCCTTGATCCAGGCCGACACGATCGGCAGCCCGGTGGCCGACGTCCTTCAGACGCACGCTGCGGAGATGAGGCTTCTACGCAGGCAGAGGGCGCGGGAAACCGCGGCCAAGCTCCCGGTGAAGCTGCTCTTCCCCCTGCTGCTGCTGATCTTCCCGGCTCTGATGGTGATCGTCATCGGACCCGCGATCATCTCGATCGTAGAGGCATTCGCCGGTCCTCTGGGATAGGCCAACGCCTGTTCCCGGCTCCTTGGTCAAGGAGCCGGGATCGGATCAAGTTTCAAAGGCCTCCCGGTCCCCCTCGGGAGGCCTTTGTTACTTTGCGAGACCGGCGGCGGTCCGCATCCTCACCGCGCAACTACAATGGCCGAATGGCGAAGATGACGGCCGCCGAACGCGCTTCGGAGCTTCGGAGCATTCCGCAGGTCGACCGGTTGAGCGGGGCCCTCCCCCAGGCGACGGCGGCCACTGTCAGGGTGGCGGCCGCCCGCCGGGCAATCGCCCTGGCCACCGAGTCGATCCTGGCCGGAGAACCGGCTCCCTCGTTCGATTCGCTGGTCGAAACCGCTTCCCGGCTGCTGGACGCCCAGCGCCGGCGCCGCCTGGGCCCGGTCATCAACGCCACCGGCGTACTGCTTCACACCAACCTGGGCCGGGCCCCGCTCTCCGACGATGCCCTGCGAGCCGTCCGGCAGGTCGGCTCCGGCTATTCCAACCTGGAGTTCGACCTTTCCAAGGGCAAGCGGGGCAGCCGTTACGAGCACTCCACCGAGATGCTCGCCGCTCTCACCGGCGCCGAGTCGGCCCTGGTGGTCAACAACAACGCCGCGGCGGTGCTTCTTGCCCTTGCCGGTCTGGCGCGGGGCAAAGAGGCGATCATCTCCCGGGGAGAGCTCATCGAGATCGGCGGCGAGTTCCGTATCCCCGAGATAATGGCCGAGTCCGGGGCGCTCATGCGCGAGGTGGGGACTACCAACCGCACCCACCTGAGCGACTACCGCAACGCCGTGACCGCGGAAACTGGCGCGATCCTGAAGGTCCATCCCTCGAACTACGAGGTCACCGGCTTCACCGCCTCGGTGCCTGGCCGGGAACTGGCCGAACTGGCCCATGCCAACGGCATCCCCCTGATCTCCGACATCGGCAGCGGCCTGATATCCCGCCAGCTGCCGGGAGGCGCCCCGCCGTGGCTGGGCAAGGAACCGGCGGTGGTGGAGGCGGTGGACGAGGGCGCAGACATCGTCACCTTCTCCGGGGACAAACTGCTGGGAGGCCCCCAGGCGGGGGTCCTGGTAGGCCGGGCCGGCGCCGTCGGCAAGCTGCGCCGCAGCCCCCTGCTCCGGGCGTTCCGCACCGACAAGACCACCCTGGCCGCCCTGGATTCCACCCTGGCCGCCTACCTGGACGGCGAAGTCACCCGAATCCCGTTCTGGCGGATGGCCCTCATGCCGGCGGCCGAGGTTGAAGCCCGTGCCCGGTCCCTGGCGGCCGGGTTGCCCGATACCGATGCCACCCTGGAGGTGATGCCCGGCTTCTCCACCACCGGAGGCGGCTCCGCCCCAAGCAGCCGGATTCCCACGGCACTTTTGCGGGTGCAGCCGTCCCGGGGGGCCCAGGGGCTTGCCGGTGCCCTGCTGGCGCACGAGCCGCCCGTCGTGGCCCGAATCGAAGACGGCTGTCTGATCCTCGACCTGCGCACCGTCCACCCGGACGACGACCCCGCGGTGGCGGCCGCTCTGGGCGACGCCCTCAAAGAGGCCCAGCCCCCTTCGTGAAGAACACATGCCGGTAATCGGCACCGCCGGCCACGTCGACCACGGCAAGAGCACTCTGGTCAACGCCCTTACCGGAATCGACCCGGACCGCCTGGAGGAGGAGAAGCGCCGGGGCCTCACCATCGACCTCGGGTTTGCCTGGTTCACCACGCCGCACGGCCGGGAGATAGGCATCGTCGATGTCCCCGGTCACGAGAGGTTCATCAAGAACATGCTCGCCGGGGCGGGCGCCATCAATCTCAACCTGTTCATCGTCGCCGCCAACGAGGGGTGGAAGCCCCAGTCCCAGGAGCACCTGGACATCCTTCACATGCTGGGCATCTCGGCCGCCATCGTGGTGATCACCAAGACCGACACCGTTGATCCCGACCAGGTGGAGGGGGTGCGCCGGGAGGTCGAGTCGAGGATCGAGGGCACCTCACTGGCCGGCTCGCAGATCCTTGCCGTTTCCGCCGTCACCGGCGAGGGGATGCCGGAGCTGGTGGAGGCGATCGACGACCTGCTGGCCAAGACCCCTGAACCGGCGGACCTCGGCCGGCCCCGCCTGTGGATAGACCGGGTATTCACCATCAAGGGCTCGGGAACCGTGGTGACCGGGACCCTGAGCGGTGGTCACCTGGCAGTTGACCAGCCGGTGGAGATTCTGCCCGGGCAGGTGAGGGCACGAGTCAGAACCATCCAGTCCCACCAAACCCAATGGGCCCGCCTGGGCCCGGGCAACCGGACCGCGCTGAACCTGGTGGGCGCCGATCCCAAGGCGCTGAGCAGAGGACATTCGCTCGGCGCCGTCGGGCAGTGGCTGACCACCGACAGGCTGCTGGCGTCGATCAGTTTCCTGCCCCACCTGGACCACGTGCCCCAGGAGCGAGGGGCATACAAGTTCCACGTCGGCTCGGTGGAGATCGACGCCACCCTGCGGTTTCTCCAGCAGCCGGCGGCCGCCGGCGAGGCCGGCCTGGCGGCCATCCGGCTGGCGAAGCCGACGGTGCTCGACTTCTCCGACCGGTTCATAATCCGCGACTCCGGCCGGAAGCAGACGGTGGGAGGCGGCGTGGTCCTCGAGCCTCATCCCGGCAAGTTCCGGGGCGACGCCGCCGTGACCGCGGCCCGGGCCCGGATAACGGCGGCCCACCGCGCCGACTACCTGATGGTGCTTTTGGACGAGTCCGGGTTCCTGCCTAACGAAGATGTGTTCGTCAGGACCGGCATCAGCCCGGAGGCAACGATGGAGCTGCCGGTGCTCAACCTGCCCAACTTCGTGGTCTCGCCCGAGGCGTTCGAGCGCATCGGCAGCCAGGTGATGGCGCACGTGGGGACCTACCAGACGTCTCACCCCCTGGACCCGGGACTTCCGCTGACCACCTTGCGATCCGCATTGCGCCTGGATCACCGGTTTGTCGACGAGCTGGTGGAGGAGCTGGCCCGCCGCAGGGTGGCAATGGCCGACGGAGCGGTCATCCGCAGCCCGAACTTCAAGCCGATGATCCTGGCACCGGAGCGGGACAAGATCCTCCAGGAACTGCAGGACGCCGGCGCTTCTCCTCCGACCACGGCCGAGCTGGGAGAACGCTACGGAGCCGACATGGTGCGGGCGATGGTCAGGTCAGGAGACCTGGTGCAGGTAAGTCCCGAGTTCGTCTTCCCCGCCGGGTGGGTGGAGCAGGTGAAGGAAGCCCTTCGTTCGTTCGTTGCCGCCCACGGGCCGTTCACCGTGGCGCAGTTCCGGGATCTCGTGGGCACCACCCGCAAGTACGCCGTCCCCTTCCTCGAGTATCTGGACCGGACCGGGTTCACCACCCGGCAAGGCGACGTCAGGCGGTTGGGTCCCAAGAGCTCTCCGCCGGCGCCTTGATTCTTCGTAGCGGAGGGTCTTCTTCGTCGCGAAGCCTAGGTCTGCCACCATGCCGGCCTTCGGACACCGGCGCTTACGTAGGTTGGGTCCCGGCCTCCGTGGGCTGGGTCCCGGCTTCGCTCTGCGCCTCCACCGGTGTGTCCACGTCGGACTGGGCCGGGGCCTCGTTCGTCGGCTCCACCATCAGCATCAGGCCGGAGACGCCCTTCACCTTCACCGCCTCGCCCTGGCCGATGGCGGCGCCCAGGGTCCGGGCTCTCCACAGGGTCCCCCGGGCCATCACCTGGCCGTCGGGATCGATGTCGGTTCGAGCCACTCCCACCGCTTCCAAGATCCCCTCGGCGCCCGGCAGGGGCTTGGCGGTGCGGGCACGGATGGCCGAGGTCATCACCGAGACGAAGAACAGCAGGGTCATCACTATCCCGCCTATACCGGCCCACCAGCTCAACCTGATGGCGGGATGGGCACCGGCATAAAGGAACACCGTGCCAACGACCAGCGACACTCCTCCTAGTATCGACCAGACACCCAGCTGCCCGTTCCTGAGGTCGGCCGTCAGCAGCAAGAACGCAAGCAGCAGGGCGGCCACCGCCAGCCAGGACACCGGCAGGGCGGTGAATGCGTAGAAGCTGAACCCCAGTGCCACCGCGCCGGCGACGCCGCCTGCTCCCAGGCCCGGGTTGTAGAGCTCGAAGATCAGCCCGAAGAACCCGACCAGCAGCAGCAGGTAGGCAAATTCGGGCCGCATCGAGCTGTGCACCAGCCGCTCAAGCAGGGACATCTTGCCGAACCGCAGGGTCATCGGATCGGTGGGCAGGGTGACTTCGCCCGAGGCCATCTGCAGCTGCAGCCCCCTCATCGACTGGAGCAGCTCCTGGACCGTGGGGGCAATCCCATCGACCATGCCCGCCTCCAGCGCCTCGTTCGCCGGCACCGGCTCGGAA
>DATLGP010000145.1:0-1591 GCA_035540395.1 Actinomycetota bacterium | reverse complement strand
AGCATGCTCTTGCGGCCGAAGCGGTCCCCGAAATGGTGCGGACCGTTGGGAGCGGAACCATCGAGGTTCGGTGGATCCACAACGCCTACCTGGTCGCCTTCACCTCCCTGCTGCTTCTAGGCGGTGCGCTGGGGGACCGCTTCGGCCGCAAGAGCATGCTCGTCTGGGGCCTGGTCATCTTCGCCGCGAGCTCGGGGGCAGGCGGCTTGGCCGGGACATCCGAACAACTGGTTGCGGCGCGGGCGGCCATGGGCCTGGGCGCCGCCCTGGTCGTGCCGGCAACCCTGGCCGTCCTGGCCGCCGCCTTCTCGAACAAGGGCCGAGGGGTAGCTCTGGGTTTGTGGGCGGCCGTCTCCACCGGCGCCGCCGCCTACGGCCCGCTGGCCGGGGCGTACGTCGTGCCCGAGCACTCCTGGGAGTGGCTCTTTTTCGCCAACGTAGCCGTGGGAGTGGTTGCTCTGGTGCTGGCGGCGGCGGGTAAAGAGTCCCGCGACCTCTCGCCCCGCCGCTTCGACCTGGCCGGGACCATCATCGGCACTCTCGGCCTGGGGGCCCTGGCCTTCGCCCTGGCGGAGGGCACCATTCGCGGGTGGACCGACGAGCTGGTCGCCGGCGCTTTGGTGCTCAGCGCCGTGCTCCTGACCGTCTTCCTGCTGGTCGAGACCCGCCGGGCACAGCCCGTGGTTTCGCTCAGGCATGCGGGTCATGCCACTTTCTCGGCATCCAACGCGGTCGCCGCCGCGGTGTTCTTTTCATTGTTCGGCATCGCGGTGTTCGTCACCGCGTATCTGCGCAACGTGGTGGGGCAGGACCCTGGGACGGCTGCCCTGCACCTGCTGCCCTTCGCCGGGGCGCTGCTGGTCGTATGCCCCATCGCCGGAGCGATCTCCGATCGCCTGGGCTCCCGAAGCTTGATGACCTACGGATGCATCCTCGCTGCAGGGGGGTTGGGCTTGATCCTCCAGGCTGATCTGCAGCCCGCCTACGGCACGGTGATCCTGCCGGCCCTCGTGCTCATGGGAGTGGGACTGTCCCTGGCGGCGGGACCCATGACCACCGCGGTTACCGGGGTCGTCGATCCGGGCCAGCTGGCCGGCGCGGCAGGCGCTACCGGGACGGCGAGAAAGCTCGGGCTGCTGGTGGGCATTGCCCTGATGGCAACCGTGGTCAGAACCGCCTTCAAGAACAGCTTCTTGAACGGGCTGCTGGAGGCCGGCATCGACCAGCCGGCGGCAGAGGGGATCGCCGAGAATCCCTCGGTCCTGTCGGTCCTGACGGGCGCCGGCTTCGACGGCGTCCGCGGGCAGATGCCGCCCGGCAGTTCACCGGAGCTGCTGGAAAGCGGCGTGCGAGCAGCTCAGGAGGCCTTTATCGACGCTCTCCACACCGGCGCCCTGCTTTCCATCGGCTTTCTGCTGCTGGCGGCGATGATCTCGTTGATTTTTGTCAGGTCACACGTTATAAGCCTGTTCAGGGTCGAGGCAGAGCCCGGCAGGCGGGAGCGGGATGAGGTACGAGATTCGTCCGAGGAACCGGAGAAGGCATCGGCCGATCCTTCCCCGACGCCGCACATACCGGTGATGCCTCCGGC
>DATLGP010000144.1:0-3322 GCA_035540395.1 Actinomycetota bacterium | reverse complement strand
GGCCTCGGGCTGGTAGTAGTCGTAGTAGGAGACGAAGTACTCCACCGCGTTGTGCGGGAAGAACTCCTTCATCTCGTTGGTGAGCTGCGCGGCCAGGCTCTTGTTGGGGGCGATGATCAGCGTGGGCCGCTGCGCGTTGGCAATGACCCCGGCCATCGTGAACCCCTTGCCCGACCCGGTGATGCCGAGCAGCGTCTGCCGGGCCAGACCCTCGTTCAATCCCCGGGTAAGCTTCTCGATTGCCTGGGGCTGGTCACCGCTGGGGGCCCAGTCCGAGACGATCTTGAACTCAGGCATCGCCGCCGGAACCGCCGAGATCGAGCAAAGTCAGCAAGCCGTCCAGGGCATCGATTCGGTGCCCCTCGAACTGGGGGTGATGGCCTTTGCGGTCTATCAGCACCGCTCCCATGCCCACCGCCTGTGCCGCTTCGACGTCCAGACGCGGGTGATCCCCGACGTAGATCGAATGCTCGGCAGCAATGCCGGAGCGGTCGAGGGCCAGGTGGAAGATGGCCGGGTCGGGCTTCTCGATGCCCTCTTTGCCCGAGATCACCATCAGATCGAAAAGGTGGGCTATCTCCATCTCGATCAGCATGCCCTCCAGCCACTCCTCGAAGTTGGAGATCAGCCCCACCAGCAACCCGGCGTCCCGGATGGCTCCGAGAGTCGGTATGCATTCGGGAAACAACCGGTAGGACTCGTACCGGGTGTATCGCTCGTAGAGTGCCCGGAACAGCCGGCGGTCAGGGTCCGGGACGCCGAGGCGCTCCAGGGCCTCCCCGTAGATCCGGCCCCAAAACTCCAGCGAGGCCTCGCGGGAGATGGACCAGGACTTGACCGCCATGCGGTCCATGACCGCCGCAAACGTGGGGGCCATGCCGGCAAAGGTGTCCTGGACGGTTTGCGGGGAGACGGCATGGCCGTGCTCGTCCAGCACCATGGCGAACAGCTCGTGGTGTGACGGGTGCGGGGCCAGCAAGGTCTCTCCGGCATCGAAGAAAACGGCTTTCAGGCTGGAGTTCATGTATTCCATCGTCCTACACCTTAACGAGGACGGCAGATGGCCTAATTCCCGAAGATCGCTATCGCCCGTTCGGCCGGCCGGTAGGACGGGAAATATTTAGGGAAGGACGAAGACCGGCGTACCCGTGGGCGCAATCTTCGCGAGCTTCGCAACCGTGTCGTTGGGCAGCCGCAAGCACCCGTTGCTGGCGTTCGTCCCGACGGTTGCCATGTTGGATGTGCCGTGGATGGCCAGCTGGCCCAACCCCCCGCCGAAGTTCTTGAGAACCTCGGAAAAGCCGGAGATGCTCAGCATGTGCACGCCCATGCCGTGGCCGGGATTGCGAGCCGAGACATCGACGTAGTAGGTGCCCGGGGGCGTCGGCGTCTTGTCGGTCCCCACTCCGACCGGCGATTCCATCAGGAGCTCGGAACCCTGCCAGGCGGTCAACCGGCGCTTGGCGATCTCCACCACGATGTGATTCTGGACCGACCGGGTCTTGACCTCGGATTTCTTGACCCAGCCGGTGGAGCCGTTGGGTCGCACCGGCAGCTGAACCCGCAACCAGTCCCCCTGGGTCTCGGTGACCCCCAGGACCAGCGGCACGTTCTCTATGGTGGGGTTGTTCAGAGTCTTGGTGGTCTTGCCGTTCGGGGCGTCGTAGACGGCCACCTTGGCCACCGCGGCATCGGCGACCATTGACTCGCCGGGGTGGGGGAACGAAGCAAGGGGATCGGGCGCCAAAGTCTCCTCTGCCGCCACCGGTGAGTTGTCGGCCGGCTGACTTGGAGCCGGCCGCGCGCTGGGGGACCTACCGGAGCCCGGTTTGCCGAGGTCGAAGAATGTGATGCCCACGAACGCGGCGGTGGCCAGTACGGCGAGAACGCCGACTATGGCCAGGCCGACTCTGGCCCCCTTCACGGGGATGCTGGTATCCGATTCATGCTTGGGCTCAAGACTAACCAATGTTTTGAGCTAACCGCACCAATTGGGGCAACTCGGACGGCGGCTCATCCGGCCCTGAGGGTGGCCGCTCCTCTTAGCGGGCGGTGATCGGACCATCGCGACCTGGTCACTTTTCCCGACAGGCCGAAGAAGCTTTCGACGTTCAGGAATATGAAGTCGATCTTGTGGATCGAGTAGGTGGCCCGGTTCCGCGGATAGTCGACCTCCCGGAAGCGGCCGGCCGGCTGGTAGAGCTCCTGCAGATGGGAAGGTGCGGCATTGAGGTCGCCCCCGAAGACAACGACATTGCCCTCGAGGGCCCTTTGGTTCTGGATTGAAGCCAGCTCGGCGATCTGAAGGCGGTTGTACAGCTCATCTTTGGTTCTTGGAGTCAAGTGGGTGGCCGATACCAGTGCCCGCACCCCGCGGATCTCAGCCGCCATGGAGATGACGCTTCTTTGCTCGGCCAGGCCCGGCCGGTTCGGCAACCGAATCATCGCCGGCGTGCCGATCCCGGCTCCCCGGGTCAGCACTGCGTTGCCGTACCAGCGCTCCCCGGACACTGTCGTACACCTGCTCACCCGGGTGGTGGCGCCGAAGCAGCCACTCACCGGGAAACCGCGCAGCGCCAGTAGCTCGACCAGGCGGTCTGCCTGGCCCAGGCAGACCTCGTTGAGGAGCACGACATCCGGCCGGTAACTGAGAATGCTGTCCCGGGTGGCATTTACCACCCCGACCAAGTTTCCCTGGTTACAGGCGCTGCCGCACATGTTGAACTCGAGGAATCTGACCTCCGGGTGCTCGAACGTCGGCGGAGGCGCAGAACCCTCAGACGACCACCGTCCCCACCGCCAAACCCCGGTGCTGCTGGGTGTCGGAGCCATGGCGAGGCTAGGCTTTCGGCCGGGACGGGGTGAAGCGCATCAAGCGGTGCGGTCCCCGGGGGGTCGTTCGGGGTTGAGCTGCGCCCACAACCGGTCCACCTCGGCCTTCAGATCTTCGATCGAACCGGAGTTGTCGATCACGTGGGTGGCCCGGGAGAGCCGGTCCGGGCGGGCCAGCTGGGCCGCCATCCGCAGTGAGGCGTCCGACTCGGCCATCCCCTTAGCCCTCAGGCGGGCCGCCTGCAGCTCGGCCGGGGCATCCACCACCACCAGGCCCTGCAGCGCCAGCCATCTGTTTGCCTGGGAGTAGGTCTCAGCCAGCAGCGCAGCCTCGACGAAGACGAGCCGGTTCGGTTCTTCGTCCGCCAGCCGGTCTCTGATCGCCTCGAAGATACGGGGATGCAGTATTTCGTTGAGGTGGCGCCGGGCCTCCGGGTCGGAGAAGACCAGACGACCGAGGGCGGCCCGGTCCAGGGAACCGTCCGGGGCC
>DATLGP010000143.1:0-4656 GCA_035540395.1 Actinomycetota bacterium | reverse complement strand
TGTCCCGGTCTTCCCGGCGGCGGGCCTGCCGATCTTGGCGCCGGTCCCGGTTCCCGACTGGACGTTTTGTTGCAGGACGTGGTTCACGGTGTCCGCGACGTTGGCATCCATGACCTGCTCCACTGCCGGATGCCGCTCCGCAACCACCGTCCCGTCCGGGCGGGCGATCCTGGTGATTACCAGCGGCGCAGGGCGCCGGCCCCTTTGAGCGAACGTGGTATAGGCGCCGGCCATCTCCAGCGGAGTGACATCGGAAGTTCCGAGGGTCAGGGCGCACCCTGAGTCCGACTCGGGGATCGCCACACCGGTCTTCCCCGCAACCTCGATGAACTTTTGCGGGCTCACCACCTCATTCATCATTTGAGCGTAGATCGTGTTCACCGAGCTGGTGGTGGCTCCGGTGATGTCGAGGTAGCCGTAGCCCGCATTGCCGT
The DNA here is from genome assembly GCA_035540395.1 of Actinomycetota bacterium. GTDB lineage: Bacteria > Actinomycetota > CADDZG01 > JAHWKV01 > JAHWKV01 > JAJCYE01. The sequence continues at coordinate 4,222 of DATLGP010000143.1, read as the reverse complement.
AGTTGGACACGGTCCAAGGCTTGTTGCCGTCCCGGCAGCGATCGGAGTTGATGCTGATCGACGACGCTCCCGAGAAGGTGGAACGGATGGACTTGCCCTCTTCGAGAAAGGCGGCGAGCGTGAAGGTTTTGAATGCGGATCCCGCAGGCCGTCCCCCGCCGGTCCCGTTTACGTCGACCGCGAAGTTGAATCCGCGTGCCCGCTCGATGCTGTCGACGTCGCGTCCGCCCACCATCGCTCTCACCTGTCCTTGCGGGTCCATTGCCACGAGGGCAGCTTCGGGGTCGGTCGGGCTGTCGAGCACCGAGCGGACGGCGGCCTCCGCCGCGTCCTGCATAGCGATGTCCAAGGTGGTGTGGATCTCCAGGCCGCCTCTAAGTATCTCTTCGTCGGTGAGGTCGAACTCGGAAAGCAGCATCCTCCGGACGTACTCGACGAAGTACCCGGCCCGAGCGGAGTCCACCTCCACCGAGACCCCGGGCTTGAACTGCGCCACCAGGTCCTCGGCCCTGGCGGCGTCCGCCGCCTCGGATGTCATAAGGTCCAGACGGACCTGCTGGTCGATGACCGAATTGCGCAGGTTGATGGCCCGGGCGGCGTCGGCGTCGATCTGGTAACGCTGAGGCGCCCGGATCAGCCCTGCCAGATAGGCGGACTGCCCCGGGGTGAGCTCGGCCGCCGAGACCTTGAAGTAGGTGCGGGCGGCGGCTTCTGCGCCGTAGGCCCCGCGGCCGAAGTACACCGTGTTGAGGTAATGCTCCAGGATCTCCTCCTTGGAGGACTTGCGCTCCAGCTTGACCGCCCAGAACGCTTCCTTGAGTTTGCGGCCGAACGTCCGGTCGGTCCCTACGTGGGGGAACGCGTGGCGCACGTACTGCTGGGTGATCGTCGAGCCGCCTTGAACGATTCCGCCGCCCTCCCAGTTCGCCCGGGCCGCCCGAAATATGCCCCTGATGCTGAAACCTCCGTGGTCGAAGAAGGTCCGGTCCTCCACGGCGACCACCGCCAGCTTCAGGTGGTGGGAGACCCGCTCGAGCGGCACCAGCGTGCGATTCTCCTCGCCGTGGAAGGTTCCGATGGTCTGACCGTCGGCAGCAAGGATCCTGGAGGACTGGGCGGCAGTAGCGATCTGCGGCAACGGGATGGCCGCCAGCCAGACCAGCGCCCCCACCCCGGCGGCGGTTAATACGGCGGTCGCTGCCAGCAGGAGCCTGAACCGCACCGGACGAGCCATCGCCGACCGAACAAGACCAATCATCTAGAACCTTCCATGTTCCGCATGGAGCATGCCTGCCGACCTTCGGTACCCATCCAGGGTATTGCAGGGCGGAACCATTCCATCCCGAGAACGCGCCGGCGAGGCACTTTATATAGTTCGCTCAGGCTTTCAAAGGAGGACGTATGCGGACGAGGACGTTGATCGTGTTGGTGTTGCTGGTGGTGGTCTCGGCATGCGGCCGGGCCGACGACCCCGACATCGATCCGACTCCCACTCCGGCACCACCGACCGATTCCCCGAGCCCCGAGCCGTCGCCCCAGGCGCAAACCGTCCAGATCTACCTCTCCACCAACAACCCGAGCGACTGTGCAGAGGTGCAGGCGGTGGAGCGCGAGGTGGGCGGCACGCCCACCCTGGCTGCCGGCATGGAGCAGCTGCTGGCCGGCCCCACCGCCGAGGAGGAGGTGCGGGGACTGGGTGGCTGGTTCTCCGATGCCACCCGCGACATGCTGATCTCCGCCGAGCGGGAAGGCGACGTCGCCCGGGTGGATTTTCGTGATCTGCGTGAAGTGATCCCCAACGCCTCCAGCTCGTGCGGAAGCGCCACCCTGCTTGCCCAGCTGGATTCGACCGCCCGGCAGTTCGAAGCCTCCCGAACCCTCTACTCGATCAACGGGGATGTCGACGCCTTCTACAACTGGCTGCAGCTGGGCACGCCCGATTCATGACCCCGGCTCCGTCGCGGTAAGCCGAACCGGATTCAGCAGCGGCCGTCGCTGACGCTTTGGCTCACCGATTGCCACTTTGCTTCGCTCTTGGCATTAGAAGTCTCTAATTCCGGCCTCACCTGCCTCTCACCGGGCAGGGCAAAGATCTTGTCAGCGGACAACGATGTCCGGTGGACCGAGATTCGGGAGGTAGGTATGAGAAACAAAGTTGCAGTGGGAATCATGGTGCTGGTGATGAGCGGTGCGCTGGCGGCGCCGGCAATGGCGGAGGAGCGGGTCTGCCGAGGCGCAATCGGTGCCGTGACGGTAGACAACCTGCGGGTGCCGTCCGACAGCACCTGCGCGCTCAGCGGAACCTACGTCAAGGGAACGATCAAGGTTGAGCGGGGGGCCACGCTGCACGCCTCGGCAGTACGGGTGATTGGAAACGTCCAGGGCGAAGGTGCCGCGCGGGTGAACGTCGTGAACTCGTCGCAGGTGGGCGGAAGTGTCCAGGTCAAGCAGGGCGGAGCGGCGCGGGTGGCCGATTCCCGGATAAATGCCGACATCCAGTTCGACTCGCAGCGGGGCGAGCTGATCGCATCCTCAAACGTGGTGGGGGGCAACATCCAGGCAATGAAGAACACCGGTGGAGTTGCCATCTCGCACAACCGGGTGGACGGCAACCTGCAGTGCAAGGAGAACCGGCCGGCTCCCACCGGTGGAGGCAACATCGTGAATGGAAACAAAGAGGATCAGTGCTCGCGGCTCTGACCTGCAATTGCCGATCAGCAATCGGGACGGCCGCAGGGCGGCCGTCCCGAGTTTCGCACCCAGGCTTACTACTCGTCTCGGGCTTCCAACCGGTAGCCCATCCCGCGGACCGTTTTGATTCGGCTGGGGCCCAGCTTTTGTCGAAGGTACCTGACGTAAACCTCTACCACGTTCGAGCCCGGGTCGTAGTCGTAGCCCCACACGTTGCTCAGCACCTGCTCTCGCGACAGCACTTGGTTGGGATGACGGAAGAAAAGCTCTGCCAGAGCGAACTCCCGGGCGCTCAGCTCCAGCACCCGGCCGTCGACGCTGAGCCGGCGCGTCCGTAGGTCCAGGGTGGCATCGCCCGCCTGCAGCAGGGTGTCCTGGGTAGTTCGTTCGGTACGGAGCTGAACCCTCACCCGGGCGAGGAGCTCCTCGAATGCGAAAGGCTTGCCCACGTAGTCGTCGGCTCCGCGTTCAAGACCGGCCACCCGGTCGGACACGGCGTCGCGTGCCGTGAGAATGATGACCGGCGTCTGCCGATCCGACGCCCTCATTCTGCGCAGAACCTCCAGGCCATCCAGATCCGGCAAGCCTATGTCCAGCAGGACCAGGTCGTACCCCCCGGCCGACAGGAGGGCCAGCGCCTCCCTGCCGGTCTCGGCCACCGAGGACGAGTAGCCGCTTGCCGACAGCCCCCTGCGAAGGAAGGACCAGATGCGCTCCTCGTCCTCCACTATCAAGATCTTAGGCATGGCTGACCGTTCCCTCCCTGTTCAGGGGCTGGTCGGTGGGAATGACGAGGCGGAACGTGGCACCGCACCCCGATTCGGTGTCCAGTTCCACTCGTCCGTGGTGAGCCTCGGCGATGGCGGTCACAATCGCAAGCCCCAGTCCGGAGTCGCCGGAACCTTTCCTTGCCCGATCGCCCCGCTGGAAGCGCTGAAAAATCCGCTCCCGGTCGGCGGTGGGGACCCCCTCGCCGCAGTCCGTTACCCAGAACTCGGCCTGGTGGGCAGATACCTTGGAACCAATGGAGATCTGGTCCCCCTCAGAAGTGTGTTTTGTCGCATTGCGGGCCAGCTCCAGCAGGGCTTGCGTTAGTCGCTGCCGGTCGGCCTCGATGATGCCCCGGCCGCACTCTTCCAGCACCCAGGTGCGTTGCGCCATCGTCGCCGCTTTCACGAAAAGCTCGTCGGTCAGAGCCCCGACGTCTACCGTCTCCAGGTGTAGGAAGTCGGGCCTCTCTGACCGGGCAAGCATCAGCAGGTCATTTACGAACCGGGCCATGCGATCCAGCTCGTCGGTGACGAGCGCTAGCGTCTTCTGACGGTCCTCGGGGCCCGTGCCCATGGTCTCCAGATGGCCCCGGACGACGGTGATCGGCGTCCTTAGTTCGTGCCCCACGTCGTCCAGGAACTGCTTTTCCGACTTGAACCCTTCCTCGAGCTCGTCGAGCATCTGGTTGAAAGTGTTGGCCAGGTCCGAGATCTCGTCGTTGCCCCGGACGTCGATCCGGCGGGTGAGGTCCGTAGTGGAT
>DATLGP010000142.1:0-2508 GCA_035540395.1 Actinomycetota bacterium | reverse complement strand
GGCCCCGGATTCGACCGCAGCCAGCCAACCCGTTCGTGGGACCAGTTGTTTCTGAGTGTCTGTGACACCGTCAACCGCCGGGCAGCCGGAGAGGCGATGGTCGCCGAGTTCGAACAGCGACTGGACGAATTGGCGGACCGGCGCAGCGGGCAGCCTCCATTTTCGGTGGCCCGCATCGAGTTCTACGAGCCCGGCAAGTTCAGCTACCGGGGCCAGACCGAGGACACCGCCGAGCTGATGCGCCGGATCGGGCTGACGGTTGTGGGGACGGACAAGTCCGTCAACGAAGAGAGCCTGGAGCGACTGCCCGACATCGATGCCGACCATCTGGTTGTCGCGGTAGGCAGCGACAACATGCCGCGGGCCCTCTACGACGACATCGCCGCAACCGACCTGTTCAAAGCGGTCCCGGCGGTCAACGCAGGCAGGGTGCACCTGGTCGACGCCAACCTGTGGCCCGGGTTCGGGCACCTGTGGGCCCGGGCTCTGGTGGACGACCTGGAACGTCTGTTCGTTTCTCGTTGACCGGCAATCAGCTCCGGCAAGGGAATCGTCGGTGATTGCGGGCCGGAGTCCACGACGACCTCCCAGCCAGAGCCGGCGCATCTCACCGCTCCCAAGTGAAAGGAATCATCCAAAATGCTCGCCTCGTTCCGAATCGCCCGCCGGCTCGTCCCCCTGCTGGTAGTGCTGCTGGGGGCCTCCTGCGTCAACAGCGGATCGCCGGCCTCCTCGAGCTCGTCCCGGGAAGATCCGGCAATACCGGAAGGCCGGGGCCTCGTCACCGAAAACCCGGACGGCAGTCGCACCGTAAGGTCGGCCTACGGTACGGCAACCGTCCCCGCGCACCCGCAGCGGGTTGTCTCGGTCATCGGAGACATCGACTTCGAGACCCTGCTGGCGCTGGGCATGAAGCCGGTAGGAGCAGGGACCCAGGGGGGGAACCTGGACAGTGGGTTTGCCCCGCATCTGGCGGGCAAGCTCGAGGGCGTCCAACCGCTTGCGTGGTCGGATGGAGCGCCAATCGAGGCAATTGCCGCGCTGAAGCCGGATCTTATCTTCGTCCCGAACGAAGAGAGCGCCAGACAGCTCGAGAAAGTAGCTCCGGTGGTTCCCCGCGGTTCCTGGATCGGCACCCAGTGGAAGGAGGACTTCTTGTACCTGGCAGAGGTCGTGGGCCGGTCGGCCGACGCGAAGAGGCTACTCAGCGAGTACGAGGCCCGAGCCGGGTCGCTGCGGGACCGGATCGCGCCCAAGGTCGCAGGCAAGACCGTGCTGAGCCCCCAGGTGGCCTACGACCATGCGCAGGTGTACGTCGACTCCGACGACGCGCTGAGCGGCGCGGTTCTCACCGAGCTGGGAATGACGCTGCACGAGGTGGCGCTGCGGGATGACGAGGACGGCATCTCCGTGTCGTTCGAGCAGCTGGACCAGTTGGGGGCGGACTACCTGTTCTGGCAGGTGCGCCAGGCAGACGACGGCAGCATCGACTCCAAAGGAGTGGAGCTGGTGAAGGGCACACCGTTGTTTTCCAGGCTCCCTGCCGTCGCTTCCGGCGGTTACTTCGAGGTGCCGAACCGGCCCTGGTACTTTCCCACGATCCTGAGCGCTCAGCAGATCCTGGACGATGTGGAAAAGGCTCTGCTCCAGTGATCCATCGGCAGCATCACGCCCGCAAGCCCGGCTAGGAGAGCGGTCTGAATCCATCCAACTCCCGTGCGAGAACGGCAGCGCTCCCGGCGCGGACTCTGCTGCGCCATACCCTGGGGGCCGTACGTAAAGAGGCGTTGCTCTGCGTAGCGTGCGGGCTGGCATGGCAGGCCGTCGCGATAGCAGTCCCCTGGGTGCTCGAGCAGGCGGTCGACGACGGCATCCTCGGCCGCGACCTTGATGCCCTGGTGGCCTGGTCCGCAGTCCTGCTGGCGCTCGGGGTGGTCCGTTGGGCGGGGGATGCGGCGCGCCACTGGTGGGTGGAGAGAGCCGGAGCTCACGCGGTCAACCACCTTCGCCGCCGCCTCGTCGCCCGGCTCCTGGTCCTGGACGACGACACCATGGCCGGGTTCGGACGCGGAGACCTGACCTCCCGGGCCATCGAAGACACGCGCAAGATATGGAGTTGGGTGAGCGGAACCGCCACCCTTGCCACCTCCGGCTTCACGCTGGCGGCGGTTCTTGTTCTATTGATGACCCTGGACCCGGCCCTGGCGCTGGTTGGGCTGGCCACCGTCCCGATGGCGGCCCTGTTCGCCGCCCGCCAGGTCACGCGGCACCGGGCGGCGGCCGCGGCCGCCGCCCGGGGATCGGGCGCTTTTGCCGCCGCGGTTGAATCGGCCATCGCCGGTATCCGCACGGTAAAGGGACTCGGGAGCGAGAGAGCGGTACTCGGGCGGGCGCTCGCGGCGAGCGAAGGACTGCGGGAGCGAGTGATGAGCCTCGCCCGGGTGGAGGCCTGGTGGCTCGCGGTGGCGGCGTCGATTCCGGGGGCGGGGATAGCGGCGGGTCTGTGGC
>DATLGP010000141.1:0-1962 GCA_035540395.1 Actinomycetota bacterium | reverse complement strand
TCGGCCGGGAACGAAAGCCGATCACCGTTCTGTTCGCGGACATCGTAAATTCCACCGCGATGGCGGAACGCATGGACCCGGAGGACTGGGCGGCCACGATGAACGGCGCATTCGACCTCATGGCGCAAGCGGTCCAGAGGTACGAGGGCACCGTCGCCCAGTTCCTCGGCGACGGCATCCTGGCCTTTTTTGGAGCCCCGGTTGCGCACGAGGACGACCCGCAGCGGGCGGTGTGGGCTGCGCTGCACATGCTGGAAGCGACGGCAAAGTTCGGATCCGGGCCGGCAGACACCGGCGAGCCGGGGCTCAGGATTCGAATCGGCATCAACACCGGTCCGGTGATCCTGGGCAGGGTGGGAAACCTGGAGTCGGGAACCTACTCGGCGATGGGCGACACGCTGAACACCGCGGCTCGCGTCCAAACGGTTGCCGCCCCTTCCTCGGTGGCCGTGACCGAATACACCCACCGGCTCGTCGCCACCACTTTCGAAAGCGAGGATCTGGGCGAGATCACTGTGAAGGGCAAGGCTGCGCCGGTCCACTGCTATCGAATAACGGGTCCCCGGACCGCGGATCAATCGATGGATTCAGCAGGCCTGCTGGACAGCCCGATCATCGGGCGGGAGAGCCAGTTGGACCGCCTTCGACAGCTGACCTCCGCGCTGGAGAAGGGCCGCGGAGGTGCCGTGTTCGTCGTCGGCGAACCGGGCATCGGGAAAAGCCGTTTGATCCGGGAGGTCAAATCATCGGTTTCCTCCGCCGACCCGGGCCTGCTCTGGTTGGAGGGCCGGGCCCTTTCGTACGGGAGCAGCGTCCCCTATGGGCTGGTCGTGCAAATCGTGCGGTCGATGTTCGGCACCGGCCTGGCCACCGACCCCGAGGAAGCTGCCGTTGTTGTCGCCCGAGGCCTGGAGGAGCTGATCGGTTCGGACGATGCCCCCGGTGCCTATCCCTACATCGCTCATCTGCTGTCGATCCCGGTCGCAGACGGGGCACTGCCGGAGGGCATCGCGCCGGAGGCGCTCCAACAAGGCTACGTCGACTCTTTGACGTTGCTGCTAAGCGCTGCTGCCGATCGCCGGCCGGTCGTGATCCTGTGCGAGGACCTGCATTGGGCCGACGCATCGTCTACTGCATTGCTCTCCAAGCTCTTGCCGGTCGCCCGGCGCGCCCGCGTTCTGTTCCTGGCGTCGACCCGCCGTGAGCCGCGCAGTGCCGGCTGGCGCCTGCTGGCAGAGGCCCGAGACATCTTTGGGGAAGCCCTCACGAAGCTGAATCTCGACCCCTTTTCGCCCACCAAGTCGACGGCGCTCTGCGAGCAACTTCTCGGCAAGCCGATGCCACCCGGGCTGAGCGATCTTGTATTCGACGTCACCGAAGGCAATCCTTTGTTCATAGAGGAGGTGCTCCGAAGCTTTGTTGATTCGGGGGCCTCTGCCGAGCCGGACTGGAGTGCCCTGTCCACGGGGGCGCTGCTCGAGGGCTCTCCTTCCCTGCACAGCCTGATGCTGTCCAGCATCGACCGGCTCCCCGAGCAAGCGAGGCGGGTGCTGAGGGTTGCATCGGTCATTGGAAGGGAGTTTTCGATGGACCTTCTGGTCAAGGTCGTCGAGGAGATTGACGAGCCGCTGGACGTGTCGCGTGAGCTGTCGTCACTCGAGGCGAGCGGGGTAGCAGGTGTCAGCGAGGTGCACCCGGAGCTTCAGTACTCCTTTCGACATGCCCTGCTTCAGGAGGCTGCGTATGGATCGCTTCTGAAGTCCGAGCGCAAGAAGCTGCACGCTGCAGTGGGGACAGCGCTGGAGAAGGTCTACCCCCAGAGAACCGATGAGCTGGCGGGTTTGCTCGCCCGCCACTTCGGCGAGGCCGGGGAGGACGAGCGCACCCTTGCCTACTCCGCGGTGGCAGCCGACGCTGCCTTTACCCGGTATGCGTCCGCAGAGGCCGCGACGCATTACGCCC
>DATLGP010000140.1:0-2276 GCA_035540395.1 Actinomycetota bacterium | reverse complement strand
TCCCGGCACATGCTGATGCTCACCGTCGGGACCGGGGTGGGCGGGGGCATAATTTCCCACGGCCGCCTGTTCCGGGGCAGCCGGGGCTACGCCGGCGAGTTCGGCCACATACCGGTCAACGTGGACGGCCCCCCCTGCAATTGCGGCTCCCGGGGATGCCTGGAGACCATGGCCTCCGGCACGGCCCTTGCCCGGATGGCCCGGGAGCGGGGGCCCGACCATCCCGATTCGGAGGTTATGCGCATGGTCGGTGGCAATATTGAACTGCTTACCGGGGCCCTGGTGGGCAAAGCGGCCGATGTTCGGGACCCTTTTGCCATGGAGCTGCTCTGGGATCTGGGCACCTGGCTGGGCGTAGGGCTGACCGGCCTGGCGCACGCCTTCGATCCGGAGGTGATCGTGGTGGGCGGCGGCGTGCTGAACGAGGGCGAGGCGGTCCTCGGGGCGGCCCGGGAGGAGATGAATGAGCGATTTCGAGGACGGGTGGCTCCGCCGAGGTTGGTTTCGGCTAGCCTAGGAAACCACGCCGGAGTGGTAGGAGCCGCACAGCTGTCGCTCGATGCCGTTGACAGGCTCAAGGGATCGGAGATGGATCATGGTCGTTGAGATAGTCAAAAAGGCGAACCTGCAGGAGGGGGCGGCCAGGCTCGTCCGGGATGGGATGAACGTCGGGCGGCTGGTCAAGGGCCTGGCGAAGGACTCCCGGGTACCCAGGCGCAACAAGCTGATCTTCGCCGGCGTGGCCGCCTACGTGGTCATGCCCGTGGACCTCATTCCCGACTGGCTCCCCGGCATCGGCCGCCTGGACGACCTGATCATGCTTTGTGTCGCGGTCGACTCCATGCTCAACCACGTCCCACAATCGGTGCTCGACGAGTACTGGGAAGGCGACCAGGCCCTTTTGGACGGCGTTCGCTCGGTTGTGAGCACTGCAGTGGAGTTTGTCCCGCCTCAGCTGATGCGCACGCTGTATCCCAACGAGCCCCATTAGCTTGCCCGGCATCACCCGTATCTAGCCTGGTGCTCACTTGATCGGCCCCCGGGGGGCTTTCAGTCTCACGTCCATCCAACTGCTGGGCGGCGTGTTCGCGTTCATGTGGTTCGCCAGCCTGCGCTTCAAGTTCATCTCCCGGGGCTATTACCGATCCACCACCTGGGTGTTGTGGGCGCTGATGCTGCTTTTGGCTTTTGTGCTTCCCGGACACCTGCAGGTGCTGGCCTGGTTGACCACCGGCGCCTATCTGGCGTTCCTGCTGGCGGTGTACTCGCAGCGTCCGCTGCTGGAGTGGGTGACCGGTGCCGCCGGCACGGTAGCTTCCCTGGGGCTCATCGGCGCCGCCGGGTGGGAAGTCTGTCCGGGGGGATGCGCGTTCGGTCTGGTCCATGCGCTGCTGGGAGGCTTGTTCCTGGGAGGGGTTACCCACGGCATGATCCTGGGCCACTGGTACCTGAACCAGGCCCGGCTGCCCATCGAGCCCCTCAAGGAGAAGACCCGGGTAATCTTCCTGCTGATCGTTTTGTCCGTCGGGGCGGGAGTGGTGACCCGCGGGCGATTGCTGGAGGGGGAGGTTCCCGCAGGAATCATGACCTACGCCTCTTCTTCGTACTGGTGGACCTGGCTGTTTTTGATGGCCACCACCGCCGGGTTGATGGGAATGGTGTGGGCGACGGTGCGGGACCGCTCGACCCAGTCCGCCACCGGGCTTTTGTACATCGCATCCCTGACGGCTCTCGCGGCACAGTTCGTTCTCGATCTGCTGGTGACCACCTGAACCCTGCCTGAATCCCGTGAAGACCGGCATTCTGCTTCCCCAGTTCGATGCCGGACCCGGCGAGCTGCTCGGCGCCGCCCGCCTGGCCGAGGAGTCCGGATTGGACTCGGTCTGGGTGTTCGACAGCTTGTGGGGAATGCCCAACCGGGACCGGCCGGTGCTGGAGGCCTGGACCGCCCTCGCCATGGTCGCGGCGTCCACGACCCGGATCACCGTGGGAAGCCTGGTCCTGCGCACCACAGTGCGAAACCGGGCCGTCTTGCTGCACATGGCCCGGTCACTCCAGCTGTGGGCGCCGGGACGGCTCGTCCTGGGCCTGGGGATCGGCGACGACAGGACAAGCCGGGAACAGGCTGCCCACGGGCTCGATTACCCCCCGGTTGCCGAGCGCACGGAAGAGCTTCGCCGCCACCTGGAGCTGTTCGGGACCGAGCTGCCGCAGGTGCCGGTATGGATTGGCGCCCTCCCCGCCGACCAGCGCGCACATGCTGGGCAGCAGGATGT
>DATLGP010000139.1:0-2674 GCA_035540395.1 Actinomycetota bacterium | reverse complement strand
GCCCCAGGGCGGCCGCAAGCACCCGCACCAGGAGTTCATCCAGATCGACACCTCCAACGTGCTGTTCATCTGCGGCGGGGCGTTTGCCGGCCTGGAGAAGATCATCGGCGCCCGCATCGGCAGCCGCAGCATCGGGTTCGGGGCCGACGTGAGGAAGATGGAGCAGAAGGACCTGGGCGAGATCCTGCAGAACATTCTTCCCGAAGACCTGCTGAAGTTCGGGCTGATCCCCGAGTTCGTCGGCCGCCTGCCGGTCATCTCCCACGTCCACAACCTGGACCGGGAGGCGTTGATCGAGATCCTCACCAAACCCAAGAACGCGCTGGTGCGCCAGTTCAAGAAGACCTTCGAGCTGGACGGCGTGGAGCTGGAGTTCTCCGAGAGCGCGCTGGCGGCGATTGCCGACCAGGCGATGCTGCGGGGAACCGGTGCCCGGGGACTGCGGGCGATCATCGAAGAGGTCCTGCTGGATGTCATGTACGACCTGCCTTCCCGGCAGGACATAGGCCAGTGCGTAATCGATGCCGACACCGTTTTGGAGAAGGTAAACCCGACTCTGGTCCCCCGGGTCCAGGACCGCACCTCCCCCAAGCGTTCGGAGCGCGGCGAACGCTCCGCCTGAGCGGAGACAACTCACCCCCCGCCCTGGTCGGAGTTGCGGTTACGAGCTTGCCGAGGCCGGGTAGGGTCCAGCGGTGAGCGAGAACCCGGCGCCTGTCCCCAGCCCCGAATACGACGCGGTGGTGGTGGGCGGGGGCCCGGCCGGCCTGGCGGCCGCTACCTGGCTGGTGCGTTTTCGCAAGCGGACCCTGGTTTTGGACAGCTGCGAGTATCGCAACCGGTGGGTGGAACATGCCCACGGGTACCTGGGGATGGATCCGGTCAATCCGGGAGACCTTTTGGATAAGACCAGGCAGGGACTGATGAACTACCCGGCCGCCGAGCTGGTATGTGTGCGGGTTGACGGCATCGAAACCGGGGAGGGGGCCTTCGTGGTCACTACCGAGGATCACCGCTACCGGGCGAAACGAGTCGTCCTGGCCACCGGGACCACCGACGTCTTCCCCGACATCCCCGGGTTCTTCGAGCATTACGGATCCCAGGTCTTTCACTGTCCGGTGTGCGACGGCTACGAGGCCAAGGACAAAAAGGTCGCCGTGCTCGGATGGAACGAGGACGTGAGGGGTTTCGCGGTGAAGCTGCTCACCTGGGCACGTTCGGTCACGGTGGTTGCCCAGGGCAATCGGCTGAAGGAGGACGACGAGGTCAAGGCGCAGCTAGCCCGGCACGGCGTGGTCGTCTGTGACGAAGAGGCGGTCGAGCTTTTGGGCGCCCGCGGCTCGTTGGCCGGGGTGCGGCTGGGGACGGGTGAGGTGCTGGATTGTGACTACCTGTTCTTTTCTCTTCCCGAGCGGCCAACCAACGCACTTGCCCGCCAGCTCGGCTGCGAGATGGACGAAGACGGCCACGTTACGGTCGACAGGGACGGTCGCACAAGCGTGGACGGGGTCTTTGCTGCAGGAGACCTGACGCCGGGCGAGCAGCTTATCCAGCTGGCCGCGGCCGAAGGAACCCTCGCCGGACTAGCCTGCGTGAAGTCCCTGGGCTGAGGGGTCGGGCCCTACCCGCCTTTGGGTGCGGGAACGGTGCAGGCGACGCCGGTGCCCTTTAGTCCGCAGTAGCCGTTGGGAACCTTGTGCAGGTATTGCTGGTGATAGTCCTCGGCATAGTAGAACGGCCCGGCCTCGGCGACCTCGGTGGAGATGGAGGGCCGGCCGGCTTGCCGGAGAGACTCGTTGTAGCCGGCAAGCGTGTCCTCCGCCAGCTGCTTCTGCTCCTCGGTGGTGTAGTAGATCGCAGACCGGTACTGGGTTCCCACGTCGTTTCCCTGGCGCATCCCCTGCGTGGGGTCGTGCTCCTCGAAGAAGGTTTTCAGAAGCCGGCCGTAGGAAACCTTGTCCGGGTCGAAGACCACCAGGACCGCCTCGGCGTGGCCGGTCCCGCCGGTGCAGGTCTCCCGGTAGGTGGGATGAGGGGTGTGGCCGCCGGTGTATCCCACCGCGGTGGTCCACACCCCGTCCATCTGCCAGAACAGGCGCTCGGCCCCCCAAAAGCAACCCAGGGCGAAGATGGCCGTCTGCAGGTGCTCGGGGAATGGCGGCTGCAGCGGGTTGTGCAGGACCTCGTGCTCGGCCGGGATCTCGTACAGGTAGTGGTCCCGTCCGGGCAGGGCCTCGTCCGCAGTTACCAGGGCGGTCTTGGTTCGGGATGAGAACAGCATCTTCGAGCTCCTTCGTCCGGCGTCCTCGATACTTGAAAAGGCGGGACGCTATCTAACAAGCTTCGCAGGTTGCCGCCCTTAAGAAGGCGCCTGCGGCGCTCATAAAAGGTTAAGGCCGCCTTGCTACCATCCGACAGCCGGCGACCAACTTGCGGAGGAACATGAGTCGACTCTGGACTGGACTGCTGGTCGCCCTGGCGGCCGTGGCTCTGGGCGCCTGCAGGGCCGAGGCGCCTTCGCCGATGAGCACCTTCTCGGTAGAACCCCAGGGAACCCCCTCCCCGGTGGAGGTACCGGCCCTGCCCACCGAGACTGCGGCACCGCCTGGCCCTGCGGCACCGCCTGGCCCTGCGGCACCGCCTGGCCCTGCGGCACCGCCTGGCCCTGCGGCAC
>DATLGP010000138.1:0-2583 GCA_035540395.1 Actinomycetota bacterium | reverse complement strand
GTGCTGCGCTCCCCCAACGCGGTGATGAACGCCGGGTTCATGGCGATCTTTCCGCTGACCTTCTTGTCGAACGTGTTCGTGGACCCCGCCACGCTGCCCGGATGGCTGGAGGCGTTCGTGAACGTCAACCCGATCTCCATCCTGGCCACCGCATCCAGGGGCCTGATGCAAGGAAACGCCGCCGCCTCGGACATCGCGATATCGCTGGCGGTAGCCGCCGGGATAACCCTGGTGTTCGCGCCGCTGACCACCCGCCTCTACCGCAAAGGCTAGGCCCGCTGGGGCCTAGGTCCCGAAATCCCGGTTGGCGAAGGTGACCAGCGCCAAAGGCACCGCCACCACCGCCACCGCGGCAAGCAGACCGAGGCCCGGCAGATCCCACCCGTTCATCAGCGGGTCGTTTCCCAGGTACCAGCCCCACGGCGAGACGGTCTCCATCCACGCTCCCCCCTGAATCTGCGGCCCGATGCCGTTGGCCAGGTAGGCCATGACCGCCAGAGCGGAGGTAGCGCCCAGGGCGACCGCCCGCCGGCCGGTGGCCGCACCGATGGCAAACGACAGCGAAGCAAAGGCAAGGGCGAACAGCAGCAGGCCGGCGCTGATAGCAAACAGGTTGCCCATCCGGACGTCCAGGTCCAGCCCGATGATCAGCAGCGCGGATGCCAGGATCACTGGTATCACCAGCAGGGCGATGTTCAGGGCGACCGCCAGCCAGCGCTCACCGACCAGCCGCATCCGGGACACCGGGTGGGCCAGCTCGAGCTCAAGCGAGCCCGCCTCCTCCTCGCCGGCGATCAACCGCGCCCCGGTCGCTATGCCGAACACGAGCATCAGAATCGGCGCCAGCAGCCCGAAGACGGTGGCTCCGATGTAGCCGGGCGCGCTGCCGATCTTGTCGTACCCCAAGGCCTGGGCCACGCCGGTAGGCATGCTGTCGATCACTTCCTGCATCGCCGGGTTGCCGCCGATGGAGGGATAAAAGCTGATGTAGAAGGCGGAGACCGCGAACAGGGCCAGACTCCAGACCATCAAGGAGCGCCTCTGCTCTTTCATGACACCGGTAAGGACGGGCAGGGTGTCAGCGGACATCGGCTGCCTCCTCGTCGGTGCGGTAGAAGTCCAGGAAAAGCTCTTCCAGGTCACGGTCCTTGGCCGACCACCCGACCACGTGGTGGCGGGCGGCGGTCTTCAGCAGGGCGTTGGGCTCACCCCTCAGCAGGCAGGAAACCCGGTGATCGGAAACCACCACCTCACTCACGCCCTCCAGCCGGGTGAACTCCCCGGGGGTGACCGGGGCGGCGAACCGCAGCTCTACCCACTGGCCGGCCCGCCGGCGCAACTGGTCCATGTCCGAGATGTCCACCATCTTGCCGGCTCGCAGGATCCCCACCCGTCCCGCTATCTCCTCCACCTCGCTCAGCACGTGCGACGACATGAACACGGTGGATCCCTCCGCCGTGGCCTCGTGCACCATCTCCATGACCTCCTGCTGCAGCAGCGGGTCGAGGCCGCTGGTGGGCTCGTCGAGGATCAGCAACTCGGGGCGGTGCATGAACGCCTGCACTATCCCGATCTTTTGCTTGTTGCCCTTGGACAGGCTCTTGATGGGCTTATCCAGGTTCAAGCCGAAACGCTTCGCCAGGGGTTCGATAAGGTTCTCGCCCGCCCCGCCCCGCAGGTTCGCAAGGTGGCCCAGATAGTCGCCGGCCTTGCGGCGGGGGGGAAGCACCAGCTCGCCCGGCAGATACCCGATCCGGCTCCGAAGCTTCGGCCCGCCCTTTCGGGGGCTCTGGCCCAAGACCTCGGCCCGGCCCGAGGTTGGCCGCAACAGATCGAGCAGGATCCGAATGGTCGTCGACTTCCCCGCGCCGTTGGGCCCGATGAACCCGAACACCTCCCCGCGCTCCACCGCCAGCGTCACGCCGGACAACGCCCGGGTCTTGCCGTAGTCCTTGACCAACTCGTCTGCACTGAGGGCGAGCTCACCGCTCATTCCACTGCCTCCCGTCCTTTGTTCCTCCGGTTGTCAAATTCCTGTTCGTCCAAGCCCGCGACCGCCTGTTCCCACCGGCCGTCGGCAAACAGACCGTGGGTCAGAACCTCCAGAGCCGGGCGGCCCCAACGCAGGATCGCCGCCCGGTCGCCGAGCAGATCCACGTCCATCAGGCGTTTCACATGCTCGTGAAGCGCGATCGCTCCCAGCTGCCAGATGCACAGCAGGACCGCCCGCTCGTACGGCTGGTCGGTCGGCTTCAGCACCCCGGCCCGGACCCCGTCCGCCATGTAGGCGACGGCGTCGCGCACCATCGTGTCCACCAGGTCCGCCACGCCCGGCGACCCGTCCACCAGCATCCGGGCGACGTAACGCAGCAGCGGCTGGGTTTCGTCGGCGGTTCTCAGTAGCTGCAGCGGATCCGGGGGGCCCTGGGTCATTGCCTGCTGTTTGGTGGTCCGCACCATGCCGGCGACGTACTCGTCGCACGCCTTCCGCAGGCCCTCCTTCGAGCCGAAGTGGTGCACCAGCAGGCCCGCCGAGACTCCGGCGTCGGCAGCGATCGCCCGCATTCCCGCCCCGTTGTACCC
>DATLGP010000137.1:0-1704 GCA_035540395.1 Actinomycetota bacterium | reverse complement strand
CACCCCGCGCAGGGGGTAGAGGATGACGACGTCGGGGTCTCGTACCAGCTGGAACAGGTCCCGGTCGCCGGACACGATCTCCACCCGGCCCGGGCACCGGGGAATCAGGGCGCCGATTATGTCCTCCGCCTCCCACCCCGCCACACCGGCGGTGGGGACCCCGGCCGCCTTCAACACTTCGTAGATCACCGGCATCTGGGCGTCGAGAAGCGGCTGGGGCACGCCTACCCGATGGGTCTTGTAGCTGGGCACCAGGTCGACCCGCCACTGCGGCCGCCAGTCGACGTCGTCGCAGCAGACCAAAAGGTCCGGATCCCGGTCGGCCACCAGGCGGGCCAGCATGTTGAGGAAGCCGTAGGCGGCATTGATCTGCATCCCATCGGGAGCGGTGACGGAATCGGGTGTTGAAAAGAACGCCCGGTAGATCAGGCTTGCCGCGTCCACCAGCAGGGCGCGGGCGGGATCACGACTTTCAGTCGTAATGGATCCCCGAGTACTTCATCAGCTTCTTCCAGTGGTGGTCGGCGATGATCTCGCGCACCGTGCCGGACCTGGAGCTCATCACCAGTGAGTGGGTGGTGGCGCCGTCACCCCGGTAGTTGACCGCCCGGAGAAGGTCGCCTCCGGTGATGCCGGTGGCGGCGAAAAAGCAGTCGCCCTCAACCATCTCGTCCTGGTCGAGCACCTGGTCCAGGTCGTATCCGGCGTCGATCAGGTCCTGGCGCTCCCCATCGCTCTGGGGGTCCAGCCGGCCCTGGATGGCACCTCCCAGCGCCTTGAGTGCCGCTGCGGTGATCACGCCCTCCGGTGTACCGCCGGTTCCCAGCAGCAAGTCGACCCCGCTGCGCGAGGTGGCGGCGGAAAGGCCTGCCGCAACGTCTCCGTCGGTGATGAGTCGGATGCGGGCCCCGGCTTCCCGGATATCGGTGATGAGCTGCTTGTGACGGGGTTTGTCCATGAGGATCACGGTGACGTCTGCAACGTCGATGCCCTTGGCCTTGGCGACCGCCTTGATGTTGTCGGCCGGCGGGGCCTCCAGCTCGATCGCGTCGGCCGCCTCCGGCCCGGTGGCAATCTTCTTCATGTAGAAGGCGGGGCCCGGGTCCCACATCGCGCCTCGCCCGGCCACAGCAATGACCGAGATGCCGCCCGGCATCCCCCGGGAAGTGATGGTGGTTCCCTCAACCGGGTCGACCGCAACGTCCACCTCGGGCGGGACCCCGGTGCCCGGGCCGGGTGGAGATCGTGTCCGGCGACCGGGACCTGTTCCAGCTGGTACGAGACCCCGACGTCGTCATCCTCTACCCCCTGCGCGGGGTGTCCGAGCTTTCCTTGATCAACGAGCGGTACATAGAACGCAAGTACGGCATCCCCGGACGCGCCTACGGTGACTTTGCCATCTTGCGGGGCGACACCTCGGACGGTCTGCCCGGGGTTCCCGGCATCGGTGAGAAGACCGCCCAGGCGCTCATCAGCAAGTACAGGACGCTGAGCAACGTCGTGGAGGCGGCGATGACCGGAGACGGCGCCGGCGCTCTCGGGAAGGTGCGCAAAGGCCTGGACTACGTCGACCGGGCGACCCAGGTGACACTGATCTCCGACGAAGCGCCGGTCGGCGACGTCGACATGACTCGCCCCAGCGGGGAGTCCTCGCCCGAGCTGCAAGCCCTGGCCGACAGGTACGGGCTGAAGAACCCCGTGGAC
>DATLGP010000136.1:0-3156 GCA_035540395.1 Actinomycetota bacterium | reverse complement strand
GCAATGGGCCGGCTTTCTTCGTTTTCCAGGCCGGCGCCGGTGCTTGCTCCTCTTCCAGGCCCTGGGCCCGTAGCGTGCCCGCCTCTGTGCGGGTGTATTGTCAGCCCTCTGCTGGTTCCACCGGGACATCCGGGCTCTCTCCGGCCCGAGCCCCCGGGTCGGTAGCGGCACCCGAGATCGCCGTCCGGATCGCTGTACGGCCCCGTTCGATAAAGGATGGATCCCTGTGCAGGGTGGTGAGGTAATTGGCCATATCCATTGCCGCGTGGAGTTCGAATGCCAGCTGGCCGGCGTCGACCCGGCCGTCCAGCTCGCCCAACCGTACAGCCGCCTCTACCAACTGCTCGAGCAGCCCCAGCCACCCCTGTTGGTCGCTAAGGACCTCGTCGTGGACCCGACCGGACGGTGCGTCGAACTCAGCCAGTAGCTGAGCGAAGAAGCAACCGCCGGGGAAGACGTTCCGCTCGACGTAGGACAGGAACGCCTCGCAGAGGCTCTCCAGCCGGTCAAGACCCTCCGGGGCGGCCAGCCCGGGCTCGAGCACCTCCCGCGCGAAGATCCGGCGCGCCTCGTCGACGGTCTCCTGATGGAGCCGGGTCTTGGATCCGAAATGAGCGTAGACGCCGCTCTTGCTGATGCCCAGCTCTTGAGCGAGCCGGCCGATCGTTAAGCTCCCCAGGCCTTCGACCGAGGCCAGGCGCATGGCGATTTCGAGAATCGCAGCGTGCGTTTCTGCGCCGTCTGAGCGACGGCTAGGTTTCGCTGCAGAAGCGCTGCGTTCGGAATCCAGCATGTTGACAACTTAGCACGACCGTGCCACGATGATATAGCACGTACGTGCTATCTACTGGTAGTCGCGCAAAGAGAGGGGAAACTCAATGGCCGACAACTCCAGCATCGACATGATCCGTGCCACCCAAGCCGATATCCCTGCACTGAGCGGGGTGCTCGCCCAGGCCTTCCACGACGATCCCGTTTTCCAGTGGCTGGTCCCCGACCCGGAGCCGAGACGCTCGACCCTACCCTCCGTGTTCGCCGCCTTCGCCCGGGTCTATGTGCCCCATGGCGAGTCCTATCTGGCCGGGAACGCAACCGGGGCCGCACTCTGGGCGCCGCCCGGGGTCGACCCGTTCGATGGGCGGGCTCTCGAAGTCTTTGCCCGGGAGATGACCGAGACCCTCGGCGACCGGGTAGAGCGGGCACTCGAGCTTGACCAGATCCTTCGAGAACACCATCCGGAAGAACCGTATGCCTTCCTCCAGCTGATCGGGGTTTCCCCGGCCGGCCAAGGGCGCGGACTGGGAAGCCGGATGCTTCATGCCGTCCTTCGACGTTGCGATTTGAGGGGCACGCCGGCCTATCTGGAGGCGACAAGCGTCGCTAACCGAAGGCTGTACCACCGCTACGGCTTCGAGACGGTGTCCGAGGTCACCATCCCCGGCGGTCCAACTCTGTGGGCAATGTGGCGAACTCCCCAACGCAGTGCCCGTACAGCCACGCCCCTCGTGACGTCAGGACACGCAGTCTGACGCGCCAGGCTAGTTGGGGATCGGCGGCGCGCTCCACGACCAGGCGGTCGAGTTGCGGGAGCGTTGGTGGGCCGTGCCGAAGCCAACCCGCAGCGCCGTGCCGAGGCATGCCTGGAGAAGCAGTCGGCCGGCTTTGTTTCGGGCTTAACGCCGGGAGCTGCGCCTGCTCCGGATGATCTCCTCGGCCCAGTTCGCCATCGCCGCGTCATCGAAGCGGCTGAGAGCTTCGTTCAGCTCGACGTCGTTGGGGTTCAGCAGGAAGTGGGCGATCATCCGGGCGGCCTTCGGTACGTTGCGCAGCTTCATGGGAGGCTGCCCGCGGTTGGAGCGGGCATCGTTTAGCTCCGGGTAGCTCTTTAGGACCTGCGCCGAGAACACCCGGGCCGTGACCAGGAGGTCGCCCGGTTCCCCGCCGTTGGCGCCGTAGCCACCCCGCTTCGGAATCCGCCAGGTCTGTCCATCTACGACCCCCGCCGGAACTCGCACGATCACCGTCCGGGCCGCCCTTCCCGGCTCGTAGGCCTCGACGGGGACGGTGACGCCCTTGCGGGCCTCTTTGGCCGACAGGACGACCCGGGTCTGCAGGTCACGCCCTCGGGTGGGGGGCCGGCGAACTGGTTTGAATGGGGCGGTGCCCCCGTAGGCGTACCTTTGAAAGCCCGTCGGGCGGAAGGCTCCCCCCGAAGCTACCGCCCGCAGCCGGTCGTATTGAGACCGCTGTGGTGCCCTCGACAGAACCTCGAAGGCCTGGGCTATGCCCTTGAAACGTTCCTCTGCTCCGGCGTCGCCCCGGTTCGCGTCCGGGTGGTTCCGCAGTGCCAACGCTCGATAGGCTTTCTTGATCTCCGCTTCCGACGCATCGCGCTTCACGCCGAGGACCGCGTAATAGTCCTTTTCAATCCAGTCCCGGTTTGCCATTCGCCCTCGCCAGCGTCTAGAGCCGATCGTCAATTATCAACTCGCTGCGGCGTTAAGTGGCCGAGTTCGCCCGAGGTTGCCAGCGTTGAGCAAGCCCGGCCGGCTGTGGTTTCCACTGAGGCAGTGCGCCGGCCGGTTCCCCCGGCGATCCTCACCTGCCGCGCGGGCCCGAGGGGCAGCGTCGGGTTAGTCTGGAGTAACTATGGCCAATCCTCCTGGAACTCCTCGCCCTCGCAGGCCGCGCACCGCTTCCGGGTCTTCAGGGTCCCCAAGCGGGGGACGGGCGCAAGGCGGAGGAGCCGGGAGGGCAATCGGGCCGCGCAAGGCGTCTGAAAAGGGCGGACCGGCGCCGGGGAGGAAGAGGCTGGCACCCTTCAATCCCAAGTCCAAGCCTGCGCCGGCCGAGCGGCCGCCGGCGCGTGACGAAGGCCCGGAGGAGCCGATGCTCCTCCAGATCCAGTTCAAGCCGGACTCCCGCACCGGTCCCGGGACCGGGGAGGCGGGGGCGAGGGAGGAGGCTGCGGACGAGCGCCCGCAGACCCGGGAGTCTGCTGCCGATGGATCCCGGTCGCCCCGGGGCCGCGCTGCTGCGGCAGAGCGCCGGCCGGGCCGGGACGACAAACCTCATTCCGGTCGTTCAGAGCGCATCCGCTCCGAGCCTCGGGGTTCCGGTGACCGTTCCGAGCGGCCGCAGGGATCGGCACCTCCC
>DATLGP010000135.1:0-7883 GCA_035540395.1 Actinomycetota bacterium | reverse complement strand
GTGACCACACTGTTGCCCCGCTTCAGCGAGATGCCGACGGCTTCCGCCCCGCCGATGGAGGGACCGGCCAGGTCGACGATCAGCTGCAGAGCACCGTCCACGGACCGTTCCGAGACGACGTAGGTGGCAAGAGCCTCGAAGGCGTCGGCTGCCTCCTCATCGAGGTCGGGGGCCAGCTTGGACTCAACCACGCGCGGACTCAAACCCACAGGTGAAGCGGGAAGGCGAGGGCATGCTTTTCCATCGGGGGTCCCTTTCGTGGATGCGCTTGCAGTCTTTTGAACGACTTCGCGGTGCGATCCTGCACGAGGGCCCCGACCTGTTCGCGTCTTAAACGTCCAAGGCTGTCACCCTAGGCTATACCCAATG
This sequence comes from Actinomycetota bacterium, assembly GCA_035540395.1. Classification (GTDB taxonomy): domain Bacteria; phylum Actinomycetota; class CADDZG01; order JAHWKV01; family JAHWKV01; genus JAJCYE01. The sequence goes on along the minus strand of DATLGP010000135.1, from coordinate 7,514 downwards.
CTGAGAACGGCAAGCGTGCAGAGGTGCCGGATGGGGTCCGGCTATGCCGGCTCTTTCATCGTCGAGTCCCAGCCGTGGTTCGTAGGACCGTAACCCCGGCCGACCTGCAAGCCGTGTCGTATGGCGCCCGTTACATAGACCTTTGCCGCTCTCACCGCCTCGGTGACGGGCAGTCCTTTCGCCAGATGTGCCGCAATCGCTGCCGAAAGCGTGCACCCGGTGCCGTGGGTGTTTTGCGAGTCGATCCTCTCCTCGGTGATCTCGAGAAACGAGTCGCCGTCGTACAGGACATCGGTGGCGGCGGCGTCGAGATGGCCTCCTTTGACCAGCACGTACCGGCAGCCGAGGGCGTGCAGAGCTTTCGCCGCCTCGCGCATGCCGCTGAGGTCCCGGACCTCACGTCCCGCGAGCAGGGCGGCCTCCTGAAGGTTGGGAGTGACCACGGTCGCCAGCGGGATCAGCTTCGAGGTCAGGGCATCGATGCTGTCCTGCGACAAAAGGACATCCTGGTTTTTGGAGACAAACACCGGGTCCACCACCAGGTTGGGGATCGAGTGCCGCTGCACCGAGTCGGCAACCGCTTCGACGATGGCCGGGCCGGACAGCATGCCGGTCTTGGCTGCTGCTATGTCGAAGTCGGTGGCCACCTGGGCGATCTGCTCGCTTACGAACTGGGGGGGCACCTCGTGAACCCCGGAGACGCCCTTGGTGTTTTGGGCGGTCAGGGCGCAGATCGCGCTCATCCCGTGCACCCCCAACGCCAGAAAGGTCTTTAGATCCGCCTGGATGCCGGCGCCTCCGCCCGAGTCGGACCCGGCGATCGTCAGGGCCGAGGGAACTATCAAACCCGAAGGTGGTCCCATCCCGGGGACTCCAGCGGGGTCTCGGCCGACTCAACCAGCAGAACCCGCCCCCGGGATGCGTCCACCACCTCACCCACCCTGGTGACTTTGGTGCCGGTGGCCTCGGTGACCGCTGCCATTGCCGCCTCGCAGCGGTCGGGCGGAATGGTAAAGCACAGCTCGTAGTCCTCTCCCCCGCCGAGCGCGAGTTGCAGGGGGCTTTCGTCCAGCTCAATGCCCTTTAGATCGACGACCGGCAGGTCGGACTCCTGGATCAGCACCCCAACACCGGAGGCCGCACAGATGTGGCCGAGGTCGGCGCAGAAGCCGTCGGAGATGTCTACCATCGCCGAGGGCAGGTGACGCCGCAGCACCTGGACCTCCTTCACCCGGGGTGTCGGGCGCAGGTGGGCCTTCAGCAGATCCAGTCGATCGCGACTGCCTCGTCGCAGGAGCCGGAGCCCGGCGGCGCTCTCGCCCAGCGTCCCGGTCACGCAAACTGCGTCACCTACCCGGGCGGTGCCCCGTTCGATGAACAGCCGGCCGGCGGGGTTCCCCAGAAGTGCTACGGAGATGATGATCTGGTCGCTGCGGCTGAGGTCGCCGCCCACCACGGCCATGTCGAACTCCGTGCAGCATTCCTGCATGCCCCGGTACAGGGCCTCCACCCACTCAACCTCCAGGCCGGCCACCACTCCCAGCCCGACCAGCGCCCGGCGCGGGATGCCCCCCATGGCAGCGACGTCGCTGACGTTGACTGCTATCGACTTGTAGCCGAGATCCTCGGGTCCGGTGAAGGAGGTGTCGAAGTGGACGCCCTCGATCAGCAGGTCGGTGGTGAAAAGGATCGTTCCGGACGGCGCGCGCAGGACTGCGGCGTCGTCCCCCACCCACACCTCGCCCTCGCCGGGTTCGCCGACAATGGCGCGAAGACGATCGATGAGGCCGAACTCGCCTACCTGCGTCAACTCCATACCTGGAGGGTACCCCGTTGCGTTTAGCCGAGTCGCTCCTGGAGCTTTCCGAGCTCGTCCTTCAGGGCCTGGGGCATCCGCTCACCCATCTTCGTGTAGTGCTCGGCGATGGACTTTGCCTCCGCCTTCCAGTCCTCGCCGTCCACCGAAAGCAGGATTTCCAGTTCCTCGGGGCTCACGTCCAATCCCTCGGTGTTCAGGCTGCCCGGTGCCGGCACCCGGCCCAGCGGGGTTTCGACGGTGTCCGCCTTTCCGGCGACTCGCTCGCAGACCCAGGCGATTACCCGGCTGTTCTCGCCAAATCCCGGCCACAGCCACTTGCCGTTGGCGTCCTTGCGGAACCAGTTGACGTAGAAGATCTTCGGCAGTGCGTCGGGGTTCGACCTTTCTCCAATCGACAGCCAGTGGGCCATGTAGTCCGCCATGTTGTAGCCGCAGAACGGAAGCATGGCAAACGGGTCCCGCCGGACGTTGCCCACCGCTCCGGCCTGGGCGGCGGTGGTCTCCGACGCCATGATCGATCCCAGAAACACGCCGTGCTGCCAGTCGAACGCCTCGGTCACCAGCGGGACCGCGGTGGCCCGGCGGCCACCGAACAGCATGGCGGAGATCGGTACCCCCTTGGGATCCTCCCACTCGGGAGCAATCACCGGGCACTGGGCCGCCGGGGCCGTGAACCGGGCGTTGGGATGGGACGAGGGCGTGCCGCTGGCGGGGGTCCAGGGCTGGCGCTTCCAGTCGGTCAGGTGGGCCGGGGCTTCGTCGGTCATGCCCTCCCACCAGACATCGCCGTCATCGGTGATCGCGGTGTTCGTAAACAGCGAGTTGCTGTCGAGAGTTCTCATGGCGTTGTAGTTGGTGTCGTCGGAGGTGCCCGGTGCGACGCCGAAGAACCCGGCCTCGGGGTTGATGGCGTACAACCGTCCGTCGTCGCCGAACTTCATCCAGCAGATATCGTCGCCCAGGGTCTCCACCTTCCACCCGGGCAGCGTGGGGACCAGCATGGCGAGGTTGGTCTTGCCGCACGCCGACGGGAAGGCGCCGGTGACGTAGTCCACCTTGCCCTCGGGCGAGGTGACCTTGACTATCAGCATGTGCTCGGCCAGCCAGCCATCCTCCCGCGCCATGATCGAGGCGATCCGCAGCGCAAAGCACTTCTTGCCCAGCAGGGCGTTGCCGCCGTAGCCGGAGCCGTAGGACCAGATTTCTTTGGTCTCGGGGAAGTGGACGATGTACTTCTTCTCCGGGTTGCACGGCCAGGTGGAGTCCTTGTCTCCGGGCTCCAGCGGAGCACCGAGCGAGTGCAGGCAGGGGACGAACTCTCCTTCTTCGCCCAGTACGTCGAGCGCCTTGGCGCCCATCCGGGTCATGATCCTCATGCTGACCGCTACGTAGGGGGAGTCGGTGAGCTCCACCCCGATGTGGGCGATCGGCGAACCCAACGGGCCCATTGAGAACGGCACCACGTACATGGTGCGGCCCTTCATCGAGCCCTTGTACAGCCCGCGCATCGTCTCGCGCATCTCGTCGGGGTCCGTCCAGTTGTTGGTCGGGCCGGCGTCGTCTTCGTTTTTCCAGCAGATGAACGTCCGGTCCTCAACCCGGGCGACGTCACCGGGGTCGGATGCCGCCCAGTAGCTGTTCGGCCGCTTGGCTTCGTCGAGCTTGGTGAAGGTGCCGGCATCCACGAGCTGCTGACACAGGCGCTCGTACTCCTCCGCCGAACCGTCGCACCAGTAGATGTCGTCGGGAGTGGTCAGAGCGGCGACCTCGTCGACCCATGACAGCAGGCCCTTGTTGTTGGTTAGCGTCGTCGCGGAATTAGCCATCGGTGATTTCCCCCTGTGTGCGTCCGAGAGCCCTGAAGGCCTCTGCCCGACGCCGTTGTCCTGTGCAGAGGGAGCTCGAATGATGTGACTGGACCTGCCCAACCCGACGCAGTTTAGGATATTGCCACCGAAGAGCGAGGGGAAGGTGAGTCACGTGCCAGTGCAAGCTTACATCCTGATTCAAACCGAGGTAGGCAAGGCCGCCAAGGTGGCCAGCGAAGCCTCCAGCATACCGGGGGTTACCTCGGCCGAGGACGTGACCGGACCCTACGACGTCATCGTGCAAGCCGAGGCAGGAACCGTGGACGACCTGGGCAAGCTGGTGGTGGCGAAGATCCAGGCGGTGGAAGGCATCACGAGGACCCTGACCTGCCCGGTGGTTCACCTGTAGCGCAGTCCGACCCCAACCCTTCCGGCCGCTCGAAACCCGCCGGCTCGCCGGTCTTGGGTACGCAATTGCTACCCAAGCAAGAATTTGTAGTTCGGTCTTTTACGAAGCGGCTCCGGCACGCTCCAGCGCCAGCTCTATCAACCGGTCGATGAGCTCGGAGTAGCCGATCCCGGTGGCGCCCCACAGCTTGGGAAACATTGAGATCTCGGTGAAGCCGGGCATGGTGTTGATCTCGTTGATCAGAACCCGGCCATCGCCGGCGACGAAGAAGTCGACTCGCGACAGGCCCGCAGCCTCGACAGCTTTGAATGCGGTCACCGCGTGGCGGCGGATGGTCTCACCGACCCCTTCCGGCAGGTCCGCGGGAACCACTGTCTTGGAAGACGGCTCCAGGTACTTTGCCTCGTAGTCGTAGAAGTCCCGGCCGGGGATTATCTCGCCGCAGACGCTGGCCTGCGGGTCGTCGTTTCCCAGCACGGCACACTCGATCTCCCGTCCGCCAACCCCCTCCTCGACCAGGATCTTGCGGTCGTACCGGAAGGCCAGGTCGATCCCGGCCTCCAGCGAACCGGCGTCCGGACACCTGGAGATCCCGACTGAAGAACCGAGGTTGGCGGGCTTGGTGAACAACGGGAACCCCAGCGCCGAGGACCTGTCGAGCACCGCTTCTCGGTCGGAGTGCCACTCGGTCAGGCGAAAAACCTCGTATCGCGGGCTGGGCAGGCCGGCTGCGGCAAACGCCAGCTTCATCATCTGCTTGTCCATGCCAACCGCCGAGCCGAGAACCCCGGATCCTACGTACGGAACGCCGGCCATCTCCAGAAATCCCTGCACGGATCCGTCCTCACCGAAGGGCCCGTGCAGGACGGGAAACACCACGTCGCACGCCAGAGTGGGAGCTTTCAGACCGTAAGCGCCGGCGCCCGACCCGGCGGTGTGGCGGCCCAGCCCGCCGAACAGCTCCAACTTGGTTCCCTCGGCCACGAACCTGTCGTTGGGGACCTGAAGAGCCCCTCCTGCCAGGACCTGCATCGCCAGCTCGGGCAGCACCCAGTCCCCCTCGGCGGTGATGCCCACCGGGATCACCACGTACCTTGCGGGGTCCATTGCCGCCGCCACGTGGCGGGCGGATACACAGGAGACGTCGTGTTCGGCCGATTGGCCGCCGAAAAGCAGGACAACCCGCGTTTTCACGTCAGGGGGTGGTTCTGGACGCGAGGGGGGAAGGCCTGTCCCAGCGTACTAGGAAGGCTTTGCCGGCTCGATACCAGGAGTCGGCGCGGGGGCTTTGCCGTCACCCGCCGCAATGGCCTCCAGCTGCTCTTCAACGAATTCTCGCTTTGCTTTGTCCAGCACCCGCTTTACCGGCCACCGGGCGGCCGCGTGGGACTCCAGCGGACCGGTGCGCCGGCGCTGCTTTTTGGCCAGCACCTCCAGCACCCGCATGCCTTCGGGGTCTTCTTCGGTGGGCTTGGTCTCGATGATCCCGGCTTCAACCGCCCGCTTCCAGACGTCCTGGCCGTACTCGCTGCGGATGATGCACATCGTCCAGCCGGACAGCCCGATACCTCCGAATGAGATGTCGGCGTGCTCGGCGGCGAAGTCCGGGCAATGGTGGCACCAGTCGTTCGAGACGACCTTGCATTCGTCCAGAGGGATCTTGATGTCGGTGCCGTCGGTCAGGGTTACGTAGACATCGCCCTTCACGTTGATCTTCACGATCTTGTCGACGTCCACGTTGTACTTGTCCCGGACGATCCCGAAGATGAACTCCTCGTACTTGAACGTCTCGTTACACATCAGGCCGGCCACGAACTTGGTCATCCGGCTCCACCGCTTGATCCCCTCGGCAGCCATCTCCCGCATGGCCGTGGACTCGCACGATACGCCCACCACGCCTACCTTCTTGAGCTTCATGGCGGCCGCTTCCTTGAGTGCCAGCGGGGTGTTGCAGTAGGTGTAGCGGGAACCCGAGGACTTCAGCAGATCCTCGCGGGTGCGCACGACGGCGGCCTTGTCGAACCAGGGCTTCTCGGGGTCCGGCATAGCCACGCACGCCCCGTCGAGCTCGCCGTTGTCGAGCATCCAGCCGATGATCGAGCTGACCACGCCGCCGTCCTGGCCCACCTTGCGAATCTCGTCGCTGGTGGTCCGGCCCAGCCACATCTCGCGCTTCTGCCCGTAAATCTCACTGGGGTGCTTGCGGCGGCGGCCGAAGAGCATGTCCTCGATCTTGTCCAGGTTGGGCTCGAGGCGAAGGCAGGCCATTGCGCACAGCGAGCAGCTTTGTTCGCCGTGCTCGCAGAAGTCCGGCGGCTTCTCCTTGTCCTTTTGGCGCGGCCGCAGGTCCACCATCTCGATGACGTCGTGGGGACAGGCGACCACGCAGGCCGAGCAGCCGACGCAGACCTCGGTTGCCACGATTTCGTGATGGAGATGCTTCCAGTGCTTGCGCTCGGGGCCGGCGTTCCAGTGCTTGCGTTTGTCGCCTGCAGCCGCCGGCGCTTCTCCGTTTACGTCCGCCATGCGGGAGAGTATAAGCTGCGCGCGCTAACGCCCGCGGACACTCGGCTGGCACAGGTTCCAGCAGCGGCTCGCCGGCTGACGATGTCTTTGGAAGGAATTAGGGTTGGATTCGATCCTTATCCCGGTGAAACGCCTGGACCAGGCAAAGCTGCGTCTCTCGCAGCGGCTGGCTCCTCCGGACCGGCGCCGGCTGGGCCTCGCGATGCTGGCCGATGTCCTGCGGGCGACCGAGAAGTGGAGCCACCGGCTCATCGTCACCAGCGACCAGGACGCCGAGGCGGTGGGCCTCGCCTTTGGGTGTGCGCTGGTAGCCGACCCCGGGTTGGGCCTGAACGCCGCAGTGGCGGCGGGGACCGAATCCGCGGTCTCGGCCGGGTCCACCACCTTGCTGGTCCTACCCTCGGATGTCCCTATGGTCACCTCGGACGACGTGACCGCGATCTTTGCCAGTCCCGAGGAAGTGGTGGTGGTCCCGTCGGGGGACGGGGGAACCAACGCTTTGCTGCGCCGGCCACCTTTCGCAATCGATCCATGCTTCGGGCCGTCCAGCGCCGAGGCGCACGCCGGGCGGGCCGAAAAGGCCGGGCTGACCTGCCGGTCGGTCGAGATGAGCTCTCTGATCCTGGACGTCGACCGCTACCGCGACCTGGTGACCCTCGGGGGACTCGAGAACCTGCGAGAGAGCGTTAGGCTCGCCAGGGAGCTGCTCGGTTAACAACTACGTCCTGGGCCAGGATCAGGCGCTCGGCGCTCCACTGGAGCAGGCGGGCGGCAAAGCGGTGTCCCTGGCAAGGCTGCGGTCCCAGGAGGTGGCGGTTCCCCGGTTTTTCATCGTGGCATCGCAGACTTTCGAGGACTTTTTGAAGCACCTTCCCCGGCCCCCGGCCGGCCGGGCAGCCTCCGAGATCTGTCGGCGAAGGGAGCCCAGATCGCCCCCGGAGGCTGCGCTACC